>PIVQ01000320.1 GCA_003354055.1 Desulfobacteraceae bacterium
TATATAATGAGTTTTATAGAACGTGTAAAAAAATGTGATAAAACTATCACTGTAAAAGAAATGAGAAGTTCCACAATTTATAAAAAATTATCTAAAGGTAAAAGTAAATTAAATAAAAAAGAATTATGTAAAAGAATTATATCATATAAAAGCCCATCAACTGAAACAATACCAGTAGTTAAACGTAGAAAACGTGTATTACCAAAATTTGTAACAGGAATATCTCCTCCAAGAAGAATACAAAAAAAACCTAAAATAATAAAAAAACAAACACCAAAACCTAAAGTAATAAAAAAACAAACACCAAAACCTAAAGTAATAAAAAAACAAACACTAAAACCTAAAGTAATAAAAAAACAAACACCAAAACCTAAAGTAATACGAAAAAAACCTAAAACTAAAACACTTAAACCAGAAATAGAAGAAAAAACTAAAGATAAATCATTAGTTAAAATAGCAGGTTTTGATATGGATAATACTTTAATTATTACTAAATCTGGTAAAACTTTCCCCATTGATGATGATGATTGGAAAATAAAATATCAAAATATAAGTAAAAAATTAAAAGAATTAAAAGCAGATGGTTATATATTATGTATATTTACAAATCAATTAGGTATTACCAAGAAGAAAACAACTCTTAATAAAATAACAAATAAAATAAAAAGTATAATTAATGAATTAGGTGTAAAAATGGAATATTTTATAGCAGAAAAAGATAATTATTTAAGAAAACCAATGATTGGTATGTGGGATTTAATGAAATCAACCTTAAACATAAAACCAGATTTGAAGAAATCATTTTTTGTTGGTGATATGGCTGGTAGACCTAAACTAAAGAAAAGAAAAAAAGATAGAAATAATTCAGATAGAAACTTTGCTAAAAATATTGGAATAAAATTTTATACACCTGAAGAATATTTTCTAAATAAAAATAAAGAAGATTTTGAATATAAATATTCACCTAAAAGTTTATTTATCAATCATAAAGAAAAAGCAAAAAGTAATACTGTTGTATTTAATAAACCAAGTAAACAAGAAATGATAATTATTGTAGGATATCAAGGGAGTGGAAAAACAACAATTAGTAAAGAATTACATAAATATAATTATAAAACTTTTAGTAAAGATGAACATAAAACTAAATTACCAAAACTTTTAATAGAAAGTATTAAACAAGGAAATTCAGTTATTATAGATAATACAAATCCAAGTAGAAAAAGCAGAAAAGAATACATTGATATTGGTAAAAAATATAATTTAAATATTAGATGTATTTATGTAGCAACAGATATAATGTTATCAAAACATTTGGATAATGTTAGAGTACAAAATAGATATAGAAAGAAAAAGATACCATCAATTGCTTATAATATTTTTAGAAAATATTTTGAAAAACCTTCCCAAGATGAAGGATGTGATAAAATTGAAATATATTATCCAAATTATAAATTAGGAAGATTTCATTTATTTAGATATACTTTATAATTTTAATTTTTTTTAAAATTTATTTTGAATTATTTAATAATATTAATTAAAAATATGAACTTTTTACCAAAAGATTTAGAAGACATTATTGTAGATTATAAAACAGATTTAGAAAAGTTTGATGAATTAACTTATAATGAACTTATAAAAGAAAAATTATCATATAAAGAAAGATTAAATAATGAATTAAAAAAAGAACAAAGGAGTTACAAAGAACTATTTTTCTTTTCACAAAAAATTGGTGAGATTAAAGACAGAATGATAAACTTATTACATGATACAAACTTTTGTAATGGTTGTGATGACCACCACGAAGTACATTGGGATATTTGTGAGCATTGTGATAAACAATTCTGCGAGCAACATTTTGGAGATTTATGTTTTACTTGTGATACTTGTAGTGCAATTTTTTGTGAAGATTGTGGTGGTGAATGTAATAGTTGTGGTAATAATTATTGTAAAAAATGTCAAAATACTACTGATTTAGAGGATAAATGTGATAAATGTTGGGAAAATCCTTGGTTTTAATTAGTTAATTTTCGTTGATTAACTATATGATGTTGATATTTAATATTTTCTAAACAATGACAACAAGAGAAGTCAGTTCTTCTTTCGTTGGATAAAACTGGTCTATCTGGATATTGATAACATACAATATATTTAATTTTACTACTGGCAATATAAAAATTACATAAATTACATTTATGAAATATTTTATTTTCTTTTATTAATATACCAGCATATTCTTCTATTATATGTTGAATAAGACCTATTTCCGTTTGATTGTTTAAAAAGAAATAGTTAATACTCATTATTATAATATAAATATTATTTTTATTTCATTTTTATTCAAATTTTTATTATTGTTGTATTAATATATATATCCAATAAGAGAATAAATAATATTAAAATTGATTTATTATTCATATATAATCAAAACATATTCAAATTATCCAAAACTCTTTACAACTCTCTCAACCCCTTTAAAATTAACTTAATTCTTTTAAAAATGTCATTTTCATCACGAGTGATTTTCACAATTAATGAAAATAAAAAATATTCATATAATAAAAAATTATCTTGTATGAGAAATATAATTAGATCTAAAAAAAAACAAGCAAAATATTATAAAATTAATAAAAGACAATATAGAAGATGGGCAAGAACACAAAGAAGTATATTAAATAAAAAAGGAAGAGAATCACAAAGAAATATTAATTATCAAAAAATATGTATTAGACCAAAACCAGTAGCAAAACATATTAAATTAAAGAATAAAATTCAAAAACAATTAACATATAGTATCAATAATTTAACATCAATTCCAAGATCAAAACCAGTAAAAATTATGGAAAAATCAATGATTTACAATAAAGATTTAAAGAAGTTTATGATAAAATATTCTTTTTAATTTTTTAAAAATAAATTATTATAATGGACTTATTTTATAATATTGATATATATCATAAAATAATATATAAGATGTGGGAATATTTCAGATTAAGATATAAAATATATCAAACAAAAAAAGAGATCAGTCAAATAAAAAAAATATTAAAAGAATATAATGAATTAACTAAAAGATTAGATAATATTAAATTATAGATACTTTAGTAATGTCAATATTAAATAATGATTTAATGGGAGAATTGCATGATATGGTTGGTAATGAATTAAACTTTTTAACATATGTCAAGAAAAATGATATTAGAGTAAGAAATGGAATAAAATGGAATAAGTTAGAATTAAATTGGAACTTAATTTCTTGTCAAGAAGGACTAACGGAAGAAATGATTAGAGTATTTCACAATAAGTTAAACTGGCATAGAATATGTAAGTGTCAAATATTAACAGAGGATTTTATAGATGAGTTCAAACATAAAGTAGATTGGTTAGCAATATCACATTGCCAAATACTTTCAAAAAAGTTTATAAATAAATATAATATTAATAATAAAGTAAGAATGAATAAAATAATAAAGAAGAAAAAATAATCTTTATAGTTCTTATAGTAAATGAACGATATAATACTAAGTAGAATATATGATTTTTCACACAATAATCCATCATTTTTAATATATTTAAAAGAAATTAATAATAATAATATTCTATCAAGAAATTTAACAAATTGGAAAAAAATATCAAAAATAAAGAACCTTGATAAAAATTTAATTGATATATTTCAAGACCTTATCTCTTGGAAATGTGTTTGTCAATATCAAGTTCTTTCTGAAGAATTTTTAAAGAAGTATGAATATAAAGTAGATTGGATAACAGTATTGAAGTATCAAAAACTATCAATAAATTTAATTAAAAAGTTTAAAATAGACAATGATGAATGGATATTTGTAACTAATAATAAGAATAGTTTAACATATTTTTCATTAAAATATAATGAGACATCTTGGAAATATATTTCTCAATATCAAGAGTTAGATGTGGATATAATGAGTATTTATTGGGAGGAGTTGTATTGGAAATATATATCAATATATCAAAAATTAAGTGAGGAAGTAATAGAAAAGTTTTCACATTTAGTAAATTGGAAGTATATATCAATTTATCAAAAGTTAAGTGAAGATTTTATATTATATAATAAGAATCTAGTAAGTTGGAAATATGTATATCGTTTTCAAAAGTTATCACCACAATTTATATTTGATAATATGGATATTATAAGTGGTAATAGAAAGATGAGAAAAGATTTTTATAATATAAAATAAGTCCATTATAAGTTCTCATTTTTAAAAAAACAAATACATTAAATATGCTGATATGGTTAGAGCAGTAATCCAACAAAAAAACTTTACTACTTTAAAACAAGGTCCTATTAAGAGTAAGAATGCTATGAAGAAAATAATGAAAAATAATAAAAAATTAGTTTGTGCCCATCCGAACATCCTTTTTAAATCATTATATTGGTCTTCATTTATTAAATAAAAGATAGTTTGTAAGAATGAGATAATATTAGAAATCATTTTAAATGTTAGTTCAATATTTAAAATGGATATGAGTTGTTTATAAATGGATATGAAATCAATTTTAAATTTTTAAATCTTCCATTAAATAACATAAATAGTCAATCTGTCTGTAATGTTTTGATTGTCTTCTAATTCTTTTGTATGCTTTTTTCTTCATATTTCTCTCTTGTTCTGAAAGATGATAATGAAATACTTGGTCATTAGTAAATCTTACTTTTCTTTTATTATTACGATTAAAAATATAATTCGTTACAAATACCAAGAATAATAAAGCTAATAAGAGTTTGAATAACATATTTGATATGTAATTTAAAAGTTTTAATAAGAGTTCAGCGAAGTTTTATTAAAGTTGTGAATAGAGTTTATGAGAGTGAAAAATAGTTTTTATTATATAATATTTAAAAATCAATTTTATTCTTTTTTCTTGAATATAATATCTATATTTTAATTTTAGATAATATATCTTTAAATTCTGCCTTGAAATTATAAGATAATTCTTGATATTTTTTTATATCGTGCCAACATACTTTTTCTTTATATTGTCTTATGAAATTTTCAGACAATACATAATTTTCAGATATATCATACCAATCTTGTTTCTTACCAGATTCTATTTGTTCTATTAATTCTGCTTCTTTTATTTTATTTTGTATTCTTTCAAACATTAGTTGTTCATATGTTGGTAAATCATCATCTGATTGTTTTAATAATGGCTCTTTATTATCTTTAAATGTATAATCATATTTTTTACATTCTTCATATGTTGGTAATCTATTTTCATCTTTAAAAAAACTTTTAATAAAATTCATTTATAGATTAATTATTATATTCAATTTTATTTTAAAAATATGATATTTTATTGTTCTATGAATCAAATTGTAAGTAAATATTATCACTATCTTCTATTTTACATAAATATATAATTTTAGTATTTTCTAAAACATCATCTTCAATATTATTAAAATCAAGTGTATAATATTTATAACATCTCATTTGATATCTAATTCTATGGGTTAAGTTATGTTTTAAGTAATATTCTTTAAAATCTAATAATAAAATAGGATTATTAGTAAGGTCAATTTCAATTTCTTCATCTTGGGAACATCTTTCAATAATATCTAATTTTTTTTGGTAATTATCTAATTCTATTTTATAATCTTTAATGATATCCATACAATCTGTTCCAATTAATTCAATAAAAGACATTAAAATTAAGTTTTTTAAAAAGCTAAATTAGAGTTAAAAAAAGATTGATATGTATTTGAAATAATAGTTTTAATTAAAATTAATATTATAATCAATTTTAATTAAAAAATATGAATAATAAAATAAGTCCATTATAATACTTTGTTTTTAAAAAATTAAACTTATAATAATGAATAATATTCTTCATATGATTCTTCTGGAAATGAATACATCTCTTTTTGATTCATTTCAATATCTACTTGGTCTGCCCATTTGTTATATTTGATAGAACAACAATTACATAAAATTTCTTCTTTATCATAATAACATTCTGAACAGATTTTTCTTTGACTACAATCATCACATTTTTTTGATTTTAATTTTTTATCATTACCACAATGATCACAACTATGAACTTTAGATTTGATAACTAAGTTTTCCATTTGTTTAATATATAAATCATCACATTCTTTACATAAGATTTGTCCTTGATAATAACATAATTTACATATTTTTCTTTCATGACATTCTTTACATTTTTTCATTTTTTCACATTCTAAATCATTACAATGACCACAAGTATTATCACAAGTATTAATAAATAAGTATGATTTCCGTGTTAATTTATATTTTAAAAATGTTAATGAGTTCATTTTAAAAATTGAAAGTTGTTATTTAAAGTTTTTAAAAAGTTAAGGTTTTTAAAAGGTTGATTAAGAGTTTAGAATAATAGTTTTGATTATAAATAATATATAAATCAATTTTAATCCAAAAAAAACTTTTTTTTATCCTATAACTCAGTCCATTATAATATTTGGTTTTTAAAAAATAAATATTAATGTATCCATACAATATTTCTTTGTTCAAATATTTCTTTAAATATATAATTATATTTATATAAAACAATTAAATGGCTTCTTGATAATCTTTTTCCTCTAATAGATTTTTTTAATCCATCCATTGAAGATTCTACTTTATTTTTATAACAATGTTTTAAATATTTTTCAATTATATCATGATAATTTTCAAAATTTATATTATGAAAATTATGATATTGTTGTTTAACTCGTACTCTTAAATGTTCTATAGCATATTCTATTTTATAAGTTATTTTTTCATAATATGCCATCTCTCTTGCGTATTCTGTTATAATATCTTCTATTTCGTTTGGTATTAAATTTTGTATTTCTGTTGGTAATATATGTTCAAATAAAGACATATTATTTATGTTTTTAATTAAGTGTTGTTGTTTTAAATGTATTAAGAGTTTGTAGAGAGGTTAAAAGAGTTTGTAAAGGTTAATAGTTTTGATTATAAATATAATACAAATCAATTTTAATCCAAAAAAACTTTTTTTATCCGAAAATAAGTCCATTATAATATTTGGTTTTTAAAAAATTAAATATTATGTGATTCATACTTAAAATAATAAGCCATTCTTGTTAGTAAAGCAACCGCAATTCCTATTAATAAAATAATTGTAAACATATTTATTATAAATAATATAATCAATTTTAAATTAATTCCAAAATTAGAAAAAACAATCTGGATAAATTATATTATCCATTTCTTGTAATACTTTGAAAAATTGTTCTTCTATTAAACAACCTAAGTTTATACATAATACTCCTGTGTATGAATTACAATATGATTGAATTTTAATATTTGATAAATATTTATTTTTTCTATTGAAGTTTTCAAAATTAATATCGTAATCTTTTGTATGTAATACTCTATTTTTATGTATTTCTATTTGCATTTGAATATCACTATGAATATTATTATCATCAAAATATTCTTTAATTTCACCAAGAGTTAATCTTGTTCTATAATTTTTATTACCTCTTTGTGGATTAGTATTAAGACATTCTTGTAAATTATTAATATCAATTTCATACATTTCCATATCATGTTTATATCCTTCAATAATTTCTTTACAATCATTGCCAATCATTTCATATTCTTTTATATATCCTATTTGTAATTTTCTTAATTCACTAAATATTTTATCTTTTATTGGAACATCAAATTTATCTTTCTTTTTTAAAGTATTATCAACACATTCTAATTTCCAATTCATACACTGAAACCCACGACTTTTAATCGGTGTATTTAAAATATACACTTTTTCAATAAAATT
>PIVQ01000321.1 GCA_003354055.1 Desulfobacteraceae bacterium
CTGGACCAGAAGCTTGGTTTCTTTATTTACAAATATACTCACTTTGGTCTCCTTTAATTAACGGCAGCAGCAATTTTAGCGGCTGCGTCGGAAAGATCGATTGCACTTGTCAGGTTCAGTCCGGCATCGGCCAGAATTCTTTTACCTTCTGTCACATTGGTGCCTTCCATACGGACTACAACAGGGATGCTTAAGCCGGTCTTTTTGGCTGCATCCACAACGCCCTGGGCAAAGATATCGCACCGCAGAATTCCGCCGAAGATATTGATGAGAACGGCTTTTACCTTTTCATCTGCCAGGATGATTCTGAATGCGTTTTCCACCTGCTCTGATGATGCTCCGCCCCCTACATCCATGAAGTTCGCAGGAGTGGCACCGGCATTTTTAATAATATCCATGGTGGCCATGGCAAGCCCTGCACCGTTTACGATATTACCTACGTTTCCGTCCAGGTTGATATAGTTGAGATTAAATTTAGACGCTTCCACTTCCAGAGGATCTTCTTCAGTCAGGTCGCGAAGTTCAAGGAGATCTTTGTGACGGTAGAGTGCATTGGAGTCAAAATCCACCTTGGCATCCAGAGCCAGAACCTTATCGTCCGATGTCAGGATCAGAGGATTGATTTCCAGCATGGTGCAGTCTGTGGCGGCAAACATCTTATAGAGGTTGGCCAGAAGCCCTGCAAACTGTTTCATGGCAGCAGCGGGAATTCCCAGACCAAATGCCACTTCTCGGAGATGATACCCCTGGATACCCATGAGGGCATCCACCTGAACCTTGATGATTCTTTCGGGGGTCTTTTCCGCCACTTCCTCAATATCCATACCACCGTCCTGGCTGGCCATAATGATGATGGAGGCGGTTGCCCTATCCATCAGCAAAGAGAGATACAACTCTTTTTCGATATTCTGACCGGCTTCGACGAGCAGCTTTTGAACCAGCTTACCCTCAGGACCTGTCTGATGGGTGACCAGAGTCATGCCCAAAATTTCATCGGCGATTGTTTCCACCTCTTCCATGGAATGGGCCAGTTTGACCCCGCCGCCCTTGCCTCTGCCGCCGGCATGGATCTGGGCCTTTACAACTACTGGAAAAGCACCCAATTTTGATGCCGCTTCTTTTGCCTCTTCAACGGAAAAGACAGGCTGTCCCTCAGGTACGGGAACATTATACTGCCGGAACAATTCCTTTGCTTGGTACTCATGTATTTTCATCTAATCTTCCTTCAATTTAGATTATAAATAAAATCAAGTACTACGTATTTCTTTCACAAATATGACGCATTTATAACAATGCTAACAACGCCTTGGCTGCTGCCGAAGGCGACATTTTTTCGTTTTCAACCTTCTGGGAGACCGCAGGGATTTGCCCCTTTATCTTTTTATTCTCCCAGAACCGTTGTTTTAGTCCTTCATCCACCAAAGTCCACATCCACTCCAGAGACTGGTGTCGTCTGCGCTGGTCAAACTCCCCTGTTTTAATAAACTTTTCCCTGTGCTCCAAAACAAGATCCCACACAGGAAGGGTACCGCCTTCAGTCACTGAAGAACAGGACAGCACCGGGGTATGCCAGGTGGGTGTGTCATCTGCAACCATATGCATGGCCACTTCAAGATCCTGGCGGGTCTGGTTTACGCGATCCAGATTATCCCCGTCCGCCTTGTTGATGGCTATGGCATCGGCAAGTTCCAGTACACCCTTTTTAATACCCTGAAGTTCATCTCCGGCCCCGGCAATGGCCAGGACCAGGAAGAAATCAACCATGGAGGCCACTGCAATTTCAGACTGACCGACCCCAACGGTTTCCACCAGGATCACATCAAAACCGGCTGCCTCACAGACCAACATGATCTCCCTTGTCCTTGAGGCCACACCGCCTAAGGTACTACCCGCAGGTGACGGCCGGATAAAGGAGTTTTCATGGGCAGAGAGTTTTTCCATCCGGGTCTTATCCCCCAGAATGGATCCGCCGCTGCGCTGGCTTGTTGGATCCACGGCCAGCACGGCAACCTTATGCCCTGCATCAGCGAGATCCATACCGAGATTCTCAATAAAGGTGCTCTTGCCCACCCCCGGGACCCCTGTGATGCCTAAGCGCACAGATTTCCCGGTACGGGGAAGGACTGCATCCATAATATGATGCGCCAGGGCCTGGTGGGTCGGCAGATTGCTTTCGATCAAGGTCATGGTCTTGGCAATCATCCGCCGGTTGCAGGCAAAGATCCCCTGAACAAGCTCATCCGGATCAATAACGGTAGCGATAGTCATGACAATCAGGCACCGATAATATTCAGGGTTCTGTTGGCGGACTCAGTGACCACGGTTCCGGGACCAAAGATATCCGAGGCACCCGCGTCAGTCAAAAAGTCATAGTCACCCGGCGGAATGATCCCGCCGACCACCACTTTAATATCGGTTGCACCTTCCTTCTTCAGAGCTGCAATCACCTGGGGTACCAGAGTTTTATGGCCGGCTGCCAGACTGGAAACACCAATCACATGAACATCGTTTTCAACTGCCATTTTGGCCGCTTCTTCAGGAGTCTGAAACATGGGTCCAAGATCCACGTCAAACCCAAAGTCTGCATAGGCTGTGGCAATCACTTTTACGCCGCGGTCATGGCCGTCCTGTCCCATTTTGGACAGAAGGATTCTGGGCCTGCGACCTGTTTTCGCTTCGAAATCAGCCGTTCTTTTTCTCAAAGAGGCAAGGATTTCAGGATCGGCATGTTCTGCATACACCCCGGAAATACACTGGGTGGTGGCGACAAAGCGGGAGAACACGGATTCCATGGCATCGGAAATCTCACCTACTGTGGCACGGGCACGAACCGCCGGCAGACAGGCTGCCAGAAGGTTGTCACCGTTTTCACAGGCCTTTGTAATATCGGCCAGAGCTTTTTCGACGACGGCATTGTCCCGGTCCTTTTTAATCTGGTCCAGACGGGCCACCTGTTCGTTTCTTACATCTTCGGAGACTTCCCTTACCGCTATGGGAACTTCATCTTCAATCTTATATTTATTCACACCGACAATAACGTCATCACCCTTGTCAATGCCTGCCTGGCGACGGGCAGCCGCCTCTTCGATACGCATCTTGGGCATTCCGGACTCAATGGCCTTGGCCATGCCGCCTAAACCCTCAACTTCTTTAAGGATAACCCGGACCTGGTCCACGATATTCTGGGTGATGCTTTCCACGTAATAGGATCCGCCTAAAGGATCGATCACGTCACATATCTTGGACTCTTCCTGGACAAGAATCTGTGTATTTCTGGAAATTCTTGCGGAGAGTTCCGTGGGCAGGCCAACCGCCTCGTCAAAGGAGTTGGTGTGCAGGCTCTGGGTACCACCGAGAACAGCTGACAGACATTCCAAAGCAGTTCTAACCACATTATTATAGGGATCCTGCTGGGTCAGGCTCCAGCCGGAAGTCTGGCAATGGGTCCTGAGCATAGAGGATTTAGGATTCTTGGGTTCAAACTCTGCCATCATCTCTGCCCAGAGAAACCTTGCCGCCCTGAGCATGGCAATGTACATGAAGAAATCCATGCCGATGCCGAAGAAAAAGGAGAGTCTCGGAGCAAAATGATCAATATCCATGCCTGTGGCAAGGGCCGCTCTTACATATTCAAGACCGTCTGCCAGGGTAAAGGCGCATTGGAGAACAGGGTCTGCACCCGCCTCCATGATATGGTAACCGGAAATGGAGATGGTGTTGAACTTGGGCATGTTCTCGGAGCAGAATCCCATGATATCCGAGATGATCCGCATGGACGGGCTTGGCGGATAAATGTATGTGTTCCGGGTCAGGTATTCTTTAAGGATATCGTTCTGGATGGTACCCATAAGCTGGTCATGGGGAACGCCCTGTTCTTCGGCTGCCACGATATAACCGGCCAGGATGGGCAGTACCGCTCCGTTCATGGTCATGGACACGGACATCTTGTCCAGCGGGATCTGGTCAAAGAGAATCTTCATATCTTCGACGGAATCAATGGCGACTCCGGCCTTACCCACGTCGCCGGCTACTCTGGGATGATCCGAGTCATAACCTCGGTGGGTGGCAAGGTCAAAGGCAACAGACAGGCCCTTTTGCCCTGCAGCCAGGTTTTTACGATAAAAGGCATTGGATTCGCTGGCAGTGGAGAAACCCGCATACTGGCGAATGGTCCAGGGACGACCCGCATACATGGTGGCCATGGGCCCGCGCACGTAGGGGTTGAATCCCGGCAGATTATCTTTAAATTCTACATTTTCAAGGTCGGCCGCCGTATACAGGGGTTTAACATCAATACCCTCAGGTGTTTTTTTGGTAAGGCTCTCCAGGGGTTTCCCCCGAAGTTGTTTTGCGGCAAGTTCTTCCCACTCTTTAATATCCGTTGGTTTTTGAGACATACTTATCCTCCGGTCTTAGATGATTTGGGTACCGGCAAATCCGTTCTATTCCTACTTCATGCCGGAACCAGGGCTGTAGCGTTTGCTGATAAAAGGCTTTACCTTTCACACAATTCCACAAGAACGCCGGATGTTGCTTTGGGATGCAGGAATGCTATTTTGGCACCGCCCGCCCCAATACGCGGTACCTGGTCAATCAGCTTGACACCCTTCTCTTTAAGCTCGGCAAGGGCCTCTTCAATATTCTCAACCCGGAAGGCGACATGCTGGATACCTTCTCCCCTTTTTTCAATATACTTGGCCACAGGGCCGTCATCGGAGGTGGATTCCAAAAGCTCTACTTCGCTTTCTCCCACAGGCAGGAACGCTGTGGTGACTTTCTGGGCCTCTACGGTTTCGGTTCCCTCCATGGAAAGGCCGAGTACATCTGTCCAGAAATTCTTTTTTTCTTCAATACTGGAAACTGCTATACCGAGGTGATCTATCTTCAAAATTTTCATCCCGAATCTCCACTTTATAGTTTTACTTTCGGTTGACTCTTTTGGGCAATAAGAGCATTTTGTGCGCGACTTTTGGTTAACAAAAGTACAATATTTATAATTGGTTCAAACAAGTAAAGTCAACCATAAACTGCCTAAATCATTTAATAAGCAGACGCTAAAAATCAAAGCTACTGTAGGGACTTAGGAAATTTGGGATAGATTTGCCATGTATCCCGGGACTATTCGAAGGGGATCTAAGTCAAGACATTCTGCATAGGATTTTAAAAATCCTTTTAAGTAAATTGAGGGGGGAAGTTTTGCTGTGCTGTCCGACTCAATGGCCTCTAGAGTGGCCACGCTGACCCGGGACATTTCAAAGATATCAATAAGGGAAATTTGCGCCAGTCTGCGCAATTGTTCAAGATCTTTACCGGAAATTGCATTTTTGGCCTGAATCACATCTTTCAGGGATTGAAAATTACGTCCTTCAGTCTTTTGTTTCAGGACCCTGGATGCCTGACCATTGTCTTGCGGCGTATTGGTATTGAACACCGGAACCGGTGCCTTGGTCTTATTGGAAAAAAGCATCTTCTCGGACAGTTTGCCTGCCCCTAAAAGTCCCTGATCATAAGCGGACCGTTTGCTTCGATCCGTCAGCGTCCTGAAGGCGTGTTCTGCCTGATTCAGGATTGCCGCCCTTTCTGCCGTGGAAAACAGGGAATAGGTACTCAGGGAGTCCTTATCATAAATAGACTGAATTTCTCTAAATGCACCCCTGATATCTTCAAACGTTGCATTGGACTCTATATCCAGTATTTCATAATAGGTTAATTCCTCTTTCATTACACCTCTCCTGCGATCTGCGGGCGTCCGTCCTCAATCACATTTCTCGCAACACGGGCCAGATCATTGGCGGTTTTGGTATAGGCATACTTTGAGATAAAGTTCTGCCTCAGCTGAATTGAATCGTGGACCTTTTCATCATAACGAATATTGCCTAAAAATTTAAATCTGGAATAAAAGTGACGGTTGCACACCTTCTCAATCTTATACCCCAGCGAGGGGTCATCCTTCTGTCTGACCTGATTGACCACAAATTTAAAATCAAACTCGCTCAGTTTTTCCTTGAGCAGATCCCCCATTTCCTGATCCTGACCGGCAATCTCATTAACAATGCGAAAGGACTGGTCAAGACTGTTGCCGGTCAGATCAACATTTTTGGTCACCTTATTAAAGACCGACTGCTTCAAAGTCCTTTTGACCACCCTGAAATACACGGCCTTAATAAAATTAAAGGTGTTCTCAATGGATGTGGGCTCTGAGGTCACAATACAGATGCCCTGATTATCCGTAAGAAAAAAGTCCAGCATATTAAAATTGGTGCCGGCCCCAAGATCCATGAGCACATAATCATAGTCAAGGCTCCGGATGGCTCTGATGATCTTCTGTTTCTGGGCAGTATAGAGATTGGCAGCTTCGGTGTTGCAATTTCTGGAACTGATAAAAAAAAGATTGGGAATCTTCGTGGGAACCGCGGCCTGTTCAAGAGTCCCGGTTGTCTTGTCCAGAAAGGTATCCAGTCCCCTTCCTTCGTCATTGTGTTCCACAAAGGTATGCAGATTAGAAGACCCAAGATCAAGATCAATAAGCAGCACCCGTTTGCCCCTACGGGCCAGCAAAGTACCGATATTCGCAGTGATCATGCTCTTTCCGATTCCGCCTTTTCCACCGCCAACAGGATATATCCGCGTCTCTTTGATGGTTGTTTCCTTCACTGGTTTGTGCTGATTAGAGATAAGTGTTTTATCGCAAATCTGGAATTTCCTGTCAAGCAAAGCTATGGACATGCGGGGATTTAATGAATCTGAAGTCTTTGGAGGTCCGAATCAGAGCATCGAGTAGACATTGGGGGGAAAGGGCCTCCACGCATCTTGGCCGCTCGTCCAAAAGCTTCAAAGAAGCAGAAGAACTTATAGCCGGTTATATTAATAATACGCGAGAAAAAAGCTCCGAACCTTTCAAATCTCAATAACTGACAAAGTTAGAATAATAATAGAAGCAATCTTGTTTGGGTAAGTTATTTTGTAACGATTCCTAATTAAGTATTGCCCTTTCTTCTTTGTTGGGTAAGTCAATTTTGTGAGTTTGACATTTCCCTTTAATCATAGAGCCTTTTTCAATTTGAATATCTGGTGCTTCGATGTCACCATAAATTTTTGCAGAACTGAATACATGGATCTTATTCTCAGCTGATAGTTGACCATATACTGTTCCAGAAATATTTACCTCTGATGCGTGAATATCAGAGTTTATAACGGCATAAGTGTCGATGGAAACAGTTCCTTCTCCAGAAATCGTACCTTTAAAACCGCCTTGTATCAATAATGTTCCAAAAAACTTTATATTTCCCTCGAACTCTGAATCTCGTCCTAAGATCGTATTTGATGTTTTATTATCTTTGACATCTTTATTCATTTGATTCTCCTTTTGAGAAGAGACGATTTTTTTTGATAAACCACTATAACCAATATTGCAAGTGAAGGTCACATTATAAATTTTTTATATTGATGGTGGCGTTACTATTCAAAATTTTCTGATTGAAGATTTAATTGATGAGGTCATCATCACGGTGATTCCACATTTAATAGGGAGCCCTACCGCACAGAGCCGATGCAATAAAGATTCCATACTTGTTCCAGTGCTTAGGGCAGATACTGTCCGGCCAGTGAAAATTGGGCCTTGAAGCCGGTGCTAATAATGAAAACCCAATTGTTTTCTGACCATTTGTGTTATCACTTGATTATGATATAAGTGTGGGCTGTTACCAACCGTAGAATGGTATAAAAAAGGACCAATATGAAACAGATTAAAGGTTGGCTGAAACAACAAACTCCGAAAGCACCCAAAATTGATGT
>PIVQ01000322.1 GCA_003354055.1 Desulfobacteraceae bacterium
CAGGCAGCGGGAGGGGTGGGGGTGGAGTGGCGTGCGGGATGCAGAGTTTCATGGACTGACACCTGCGTCACGCCCGCTTTCCAGACGGTCACGACGACCGGATGGAATTTAACGGAATCCCCCGCCCCTTCTGCTGCCGGGTCAAGGCTATTATACCTGAATAAAGGCCACTTCTAATAATTGACTTTTGGCTTAATTTCTACGTTGCAACAAAATTTTAATCCTCAAAATACTCTATGTATTCCTCCGGTTAAAATTTTACTGCGCCTTGAACTAAAACTAAAATCCTAAATTATTAGAGGTACCCTAAATTTATAAACAGGCCTTCTTCTTTGGCGAATCTGATCTGCAACTCAAAATTCAATGAGTTTTCAAAACCATGACCTTTGGTTGCGGTACAGATTTCAATGGGGTATGATGACCAGATTAAATCTTATTAGCTCAGATGCCATTCAAACTCATACAGGAGGACTATCATGGATTTGGAACAATACAAGCAGGCCATTTCAGATGCCATTCAGGGTGAAATTGCTGCCAGAACATTTTACGAAGAGGTCAGCAAAGGCCTTAAGGACGACTATCTGAAAGGGATTTTCCAGGATTTTGCAAAAGAAGAAGGAAAGCATGAAGTTATTCTGACCAAGATTCTGAATCAGGAAAATATCACCACATCTCACTTTAACTGCGACAAGGATTTTAAGGTGGCAGAGACCATTGAAATGCCGGAAGTCTCCCCGCAAATGGATCTTAAAAATGCCATCGGCCTGGCCATGAAAAACGAAGAGATTGCCATGAAAAAGTATACAGCCCTGGCAGAGAACTGCGAAGATCCAGAGCTAAAACTGGTATTCCAGGATCTGGCGTCCATGGAACGGGACCACAAATTCAAGATGGAACAGAATTTCGTAGACGTGGCATACCCCGAAATTTGGTAAACTCTTAAGCACTCCCCCGCCACAAAAACCACAAAAGCCGGAAAACTTTCAGTACTGAATAGCTGAAAGTTTTCCGGCTTTTTAATTTTTTAAAACGTGCTGAATATCAGATATTGGTTACAACAAACCATCCAGCTCATGTTTCAGGGAGCGGTTCATGAGGCGGTCCACGGTCTGGTCAACGGGCCGGCCATCAAAAAGTACGGCATAAACCTCGTTGCAGATGGGAAGATCCACACCGAGTTTCTTTGACAGGTTGTATACGGACCGGGTGGTTTTCACGCCTTCGGCCACCATGCGCATTTCAGAGATAATATCATCCAGAGCTTTGCCCTGTCCGATCTGTTTTCCCACCGTATAATTACGGCTCAGCTCTCCGGTGCAGGTCAGCAGAAGATCGCCTACGCCGGCAAGGCCGGACAGGGTCAGGGGATCTGCGCCCATGCGGGTACCGAGGCGGTTCATTTCAGTCAGTCCCCGGGTGATCAGGGCGGCTCTGGGATTGAGCCCCATGTTCATGCCGTCACATATGCCTGCTGCAATGGCCAGGACGTTTTTCATGGCACCGCCGATCTGGGTGCCTATTGGATCATCATTCACATAGACCCGGAATGTGGGGCAGGAAAACACGGCCTGGACAAATTCTGCAACATCACGCTCAATGGCGGCAGCCGCCACAACTGTCGGAATTTGTGCCGCCACTTCCTTGGCAAAACTGGGACCGGACAGCACGGCAAAATTCTTTTTAGGCAGATGGTCGATGACTCCGGACAGGATATCGGTCATGGTCTCGTGGGTCTTGTTTTCAATCCCTTTGGATGCAGTGACCACAATGGTGGAGGGGTCTATGAATGCTTTCATTTCCGTGGCAACGGCCCGCATGCAATGGGAGGGAACCACCACCAGGACAAGATCTTTGTCAGCCACAGCGGTTTTAAGATCATTGGTAGGGACAATGCACTCGGGCAGGGTAAATCCGGGCAGAAACACCTTGTTCTCCCTCAGGGTTTCAATCTGCTCTTTTACCTCTGTTTCAAACACCCAGAGGTCGAGATTCAATCCTTTGTCAGCCAGCAGCTTGGCAAGAGCGGTGCCCCAGCTTCCGCCACCCACAACACCTATCAGCGTTTTTGCTATATCCATTCAGTGTTCCATTTATATCAACAGGTTAATACCGCTATCTTCATAGCCTTTCATACCCAGAACCCGTTTATATATTAAATCCCTTTCCGGTTCAATCCCCATCAATGATAAAAGACCTGATACCGGGTCTGGGTCTTGAGGAAAAAATCCAGATCCTGCTCCGGGACCCGATCTTCAATCTGGTCTTTGACCTGATTTATGTTTTGGGAAAAGCATTCAGTGAACAAGGCAAAGGGATCATCATCCCCGGGCAGGTCGTTCAGATAAATGATCCGGGCCAGCAGATCCTGAGAGAACCAGAAAAGATAAAGCCCCTTTTTCCGGTCTGTATAGCGCCAGATCCTTGCAACGGCAAGGTCAGCCGTCATGTCAAACCGCCTGCGGGTTTCAAGGACAATCCTGCCCGCAGGATCACAGGTTTCAAGGGTCCGAACGGCCTTGATCCGGTTGATCTCTTTGAGCACCTTTGACCTGTCGTCTCCGATCTTAAACTTCTGGAAACCCGTTTTAGTATGGGAATAGATACCGGTGGGCGTTACCGCCACCATCTCCACCAGAATGACCACCAGGATGAGCAGGACGCCCATGGCCAGCTGGAGCAGGCGCTGGCGTTTTTTTCGCGATTCCTCTGACATGTTTTTTCTCAGGCTCCTTTAAATGGCCAGACCGGCTCTAACCTCAAGGACTGTTTTTGCAGGAAACAGGATTTCCACCAATTTCAGGGCAAAGGGCAAGGTAGTGCCGGCGCCTCTACTGGTAATACAATTACCGTCAACCACAACAGCCTGGTCTTCAACATTACCGTCGTCAATCATATGGGTAAATACGGGATGGCAGGTACATTTTCCCGGGGTGACCAGACCGTGATGATGGAGTACCACGGCAGGAGATGCACAGATGGCACCGAAATACCGCTCTGCCCGGGCCTGGTCGGTCAGCAACCGGGCCAGATCGTTTGAATTTTTGAGGTTTTCAGCCCCGGGAATACCGCCCGGCAGGGCAATAAGATCAAAGGTAAGATCCAGACATTCACCTATCAGACAATCCGCCTTAAACCGGGTTCCCCGGGCCGCCAGAATATCGATATCATCCACGGATGCCATTGTGACCTTGGCACCGGCCCTCCGCAGCACATCTACAATGGTAATGGCCTCCATTTCTTCGATGCCCTGTGCAACAGGGACTAGTACATGTTTATCCACGATAGTCTCCTAAACTTAGGGTTAAATGATTTGAGCCTCTTCCAGGGAAACCCAGCCGACCTTGCCTTTAGCAAACCTGATCTTGATGAATTTTCCTTTTTTCTCCATCACCCGGACCCGGGTGCCGGCATGGAGATCAAACAAGGGGGTGGCGGTCTCAAGGGTACCGGACCGGATTGCCACCTGTTCTTTTAGGATCACGGCAAAGGAGTCAGCGTTAAGGCGAAAGGTTTCAAGTCCCGCAACCAGGACAAAGGTACAGAACAGGATACATAATACACTACCTGTCCCGGAAAAGATTCTTTTTTTCGTAAGCTTCCGGAGTCCGGCCCAGGTAAAAAAGAAAACAGAAGCAGCAATGGCAATGAACTGGAGCCATTTCAGCGAGATCAACCCCTGCCAGAAAAAGAGGATATCACGGAAGGTAAGGGAGGTGTCTGTCTTGTCTATAACCTGTGTCCGGGCATGGGCCAGGTTAAACTTCAGATCCGGATCACCGGGATTGAGGCGTTTTGCCCGCTCATACCAGAGGATGGCCCGGCCAATATCATTGGATTTTAAATAGGCATTGCCGGTGTTGTAAAACAAATCCGGATTTTTTATGCCGGTTCCGGCAATGGTTTCAAACCCTCCCGCAGCCGTCTGAAAGTCTCCTGCCTTATAGGCCCGTGTACTGTCGATGAAGAGTCCGGCCATATCCTCAGGTTTAATGGCTTCGGTAGTCTGGTCAGCAGAAGCAGCAGCGTCAGCAGCGCCAGAGTTAGAAGTACCCGCGCTTGCAGGTACCGGAGCATGGAACAGAACTACCCCGATACAGAGGATCACACAAAGTTTTTTAATTATTCCCCTAACCTGGACCAGACAGTCCTGAACGGCAGGTCCGTCCATGGTCTTGCCCCCGAAGCGGGCCGCATCCATTGTATCCATAAGCGCCAGGGTTTTTCCGGTCAGTTTCTCATCTACATCGGACCGGCTTAATATCAATCTTGCCTCTTCACGGGTCAGGCTCTCAGCCTGTTTCTCGCCTCTGGCCAATATCCCTGCAGTCAGGGCAGACTGAACAAGGGGTAAAACTAAAGGATCTCCCGGGTCTTTTTTGCCTGCGGCAGCCAGATGGTCACCTGCCTTTGCCACAAGTTTTTCCCTGACGGTTTTATCCCGGGTTTTAAGACCAAACACAATATTGGAAAGGGCAAATCCCACACCGGGTAAAAGTAACAGAAAAATAAACCAGGGCATGGACAGATGGGTGTCCGTGGAAATCCCTGTTATATCTTCCCTGATATCCAGGATATCCCGGTTGCGCAGGACCACCTCCTGCTTACCGTTTTTTCCGGACACGGCATCATTGGAGGATGTTATGCCGGTACCGGATTGCACCAGCGTAACAGGCTCGCCCGGAATAACGTCCAGCTGAATGGGATCCGTGGCAATGGTTTTATAGGTTTTGGATGCTGCGTCAAAAAAGGTCAGGGCGATGGAGGGAATGGTCACCTGCCCCGGGACATTGGGGACCAGGGCCTGTTTAAATATTTTCTCCCCTTCAAATCCGTCTTCCCCGGCCCGGATATTCTCCACAGGTGAATCTGCATAGACCTTGAACTGCTCTTTGTCCAGGTCCAGGGCCGGGACACCTGCATCCATGATATTGCCGGTTCC
Source organism: Desulfobacteraceae bacterium (assembly GCA_003354055.1). The sequence goes on from PIVQ01000322.1 coordinate 4,940, forward strand.
CTGGATGGTGATGGTCAGGGTGGCGGATTCCCCCACTTTAATCCCGCTCGTATCCAGGGAGGTGTTAATGGTAAAACTGCCCACAAGCCCTGAAAACGGAGAATCTCCCGTATACGGCGGCAGAGGGGCTACTGTCAGAAAAACAGGGTTCGACACGACGCGGACCGGTCTGGTTCGGGTGGTCCTGAAAAACGAATCATCAAAAAAGGAATCAAGAGGATCCCGGGATCCCCCAACGGGTTTCTTGGCCATGAACACGGCCGGACTGATCTCATAATCCCCTGCGGTTTCACCCTGGATCAGGAATTTTACTTCATTGACCACAAACACCCGGCCCTTGATATTCTGTGTATATTTTTTCCACTTGGTCAGCTCCCTTGCCATCAGTCCCCCGAACTCCGGCGGATCAAAAGAGGCACCGGCAAAATTTCCCGCCGCATACAATTTCAGGGTGTACACGGCCTGCTGCCCCAGAACGATTTCAGTGCTGCTCAAAGTTGCCTTGGAAAAAAAAGCCTGCTGGTCCTGATCGGATGCAGGGGTATCGGACACAAGGATCTGAATCTCCCGGGTCATGACCGCCTCCCCTTTTTGGGAAACCGTCAGGGGCGGGATGGTTAATACCCCTTTCTTTTTGGGCACAAGGGTATACTGATAAACCACCTGGTGCTGCCATTCGCCGTTGGTATAGCTTCTGCTGGTCTGGCTCCCTGAGGACATAACCTGAAAATCCTCTATAACAGACAGATCAATCTGGGCCTTTCCCCCGTCCACAACCACACGGAAGGAGACCATGTCCTGGGAGGGAATCCGGGTCCGGTCCACCTGGGCCGTAGCTGAAAAGCAATATCCCAGGGCAGGAAAGAGCAAAAGGATGCCCATAACCAGCCATCCTGAAACATAAGTGTGTTTTAAGACATTCATTTCTTTTTCCTTGGGTTACCAGTCTTTTTCAATATTGGGATTGCCACCGCCGGGCATCAGGGCCATGCCGGGTTTGTCATCCAGACGGTTCAGGCGGTTCTCCAGCATTTGGGCTTCGGCATCGGTCACAGGTTTCTGATCTTTGTCCTGGTTTCCGGCCGTTCCCTGCGCCTGAGAAGATTCAGATGCCTTATCCTCCTGGGGCTGAGGCATTGGAGGTTCAGGTTCATTCTGATCTCCGGCAGACCCGTCTTTTTTCTCCGAATCATCTTCCTTTTTGGAATTCTCACCTTGATTCTGCTGATCATCCTGGTCGGGTTGCTTGTCCGCCGGCTTGTCCTGCTTGTCTTTGTTTTGACTGTCCTGTTTTTGATTCTCACCGCTCTTGTCGGAGCTATCGTCCTTATCCTGATCTTCCTTCTGGTCTTTATCTTGTTTGTCCTGGTCTTTTTTCTCTTTGTCGTCCTGATCTGAGGACTGGTTCTTCTGCTCCTGCTCTTCCTTCTGCTTTTGCTTCAGGAACGCAAGATTCTCTTTGGCCTGGGCATCTTCGGGGAACTCCTTGACCAGTGCTTCGTAATCCTTAATCGCCTGGTCCGTTTTACCCTGGCGGTACCGTGTGTTGGCCAGATTGAACAGGGCATTGTGTTTAAGTTCCCTGTCTTTGGAAAGGGCAGCCTGGATAAAATTATTTTCAGCCAGGTCAAATTCTCCTGAGGCATAGGCTGCCGTGCCGATATTGTAATAGTGCCTCAGATCTTCTGGTGCATCCAGCTGGGCATCGATAAAATACTTTTTGGCCTTTTGAAACTCATTTTTTGAATAGGCCTCGATCCCCTGTTTTACCGGTGATGAAAACAGATCGGCTCGTACAGGAGACGGCAATGCCCAAGTCGCAGTCAAACCTGCAATCAATATCAGGCCGGTCAGGGTTCCGGAACGACTCCCGTTTGCCTTGTTTCGTTTATGATCCGGGAGCATCAACGCCAGCAGCAGCAACAGTACCGCAGGCAGCAGCACCCATTGGAATCTGTGTTCCCAGACCTTTTTCCTGCCCTGGGTCAACTCTTTACGGGCCATGGTGTTTAAAATGTCGTTGGTATAAATCTGTTCCAGATCCATGTCTCCGGCCACAGATCTGACATAGCGGCCATTGGTGGTTAAGGTAAGTTTTTGAAGGATCTTTTCATCCACCCGGGACAGAATAATATTGCCCTTTTCATCTTTTTTAAAGCCACCGGATTGATCCGGGATAGGGGCGCCTGCGGGATCACCCACCCCAATGGCAAAGAGCCTGATCTTTTCTTTGACAAGAGTCTGGGCCACTTCCATTAATGCGTCTTCTCCCCGGCCGGCCGTATCCTCACCATCCGTGATGACAATAATGGCCTTTTCCGTATCCGACTCCGGGTCAAATCCCGTAAGACTGGTTTGGATGGCAGCGGTAAGATCCGTACCACCCACCGGCAGATAATCCGGGTTCAGGGCATCCAGGAATACACCAAAGGCCTGGTAATCCAAGGTCAGGGGACATTGAAGAACTGCCTGACCGGCAAAGGCGACAAGGCCTGCCCGGTCCGAACGGAGCAGCCGGGTCAAGTCGATAATCTCCCGTTTGGCCCGCTCCAGGCGGGTGGGACTGACATCCCGAGCCAGCATGCTTCTGGAACAGTCCAGAGCAATCATGATATCCACCCCTTTCTGGGTGGTTTTCTCCCAACGGAATCCGGCTCTCGGTCCTGCCAAAGCAACAATGGCCAGAGCAAATCCTGTAAGTACAAGCCCTATTTTCACCCACCTTCCGGTATAGGAAAATCCGGGCAGGATATGGGTAAACATCCCGGCATCTGCAAACCGCGCCAATATTTTTTTATGCCGTTGAATTCCATACACCAGAATACCGGCCAGGGGCAGCAACCCCCA
>PIVQ01001114.1 GCA_003354055.1 Desulfobacteraceae bacterium
TTATTTTTGATATTTTACCATTACCAGAAAAATATAACTACTATTTGTATTGTAGGAATAATAGATTACTTGAAGAATTAAGATTTATTGGTAAATATTTTGATTCATTACATAATTTACCGAGACAAGAATGGACAAACTTATTAATTGAATATCCTAATTTAAATGAAGAAATACTTATAGAATATAGAGAAAAACTTGATTGGTATATCGTATGTCTATATCAAAATATTTCAGAAGATTTTATGGATATATGGCAAGAATATATTAATTGGACACCTATTTCACTACATAGAAAATTATCAAGTGAATTTATAATTAGACATCAAAATCAATTAAATTGGAGTTATCTATCTAATTCAGGGCATTTGAGTGAAACTATTGTTCATTTATTCCCAAATAAAGTTGATTGGAACTTATTAGTAGTTGATAACTATCCAATTGATTTTTTAGAATATTATCACGATAGAATAAATTGGAACAAGGTTAATTTTCAAGACCCAGAAAAATATGAAATGTTTCACAAGAATATTAATTGGGATAGATTATCATACCACGACGAGCTTTCAGAAGATTTCATGAGAAGATTTCAGGATAGATTAAATTGGGAGTTTATTTCAAGTCACCAAAAATTATCAAGTGATTTTATTAAAGAATTTAGAGATAGATTAAATATAGAAAGTGTTAATAGATTCACCGAACGATCATTAACAACTCCACCAAGTTCAATTAGATTGCCTTCAGCTCCTCCATTTATTAGACAAAGAAGATATTCAAGATTAAGAAGAAGACAACAGAATATTAGAGTTCCGAGACCTTCTTTTTTTGAGAAAATTTAATTAAAATTGATTTCATATTCATATATAATTAAAACTAATTCATTCTTTACAATATTTTAAATTGCTAAAAACTTTTACATTTTAAAAATACTTTAAAAACTTACTTTATATTAATAATTATGTCTCAATTTACAAATGAAGATATTTTTAGTTGTATGATTTCATTTTTAGATATCAATACAATGGAAAACTTATCAGAATCAACAGAAGAAAACAAAAAAGTAGTTGGAAAATACCAACATATCTATTATAAAAATTATTTGAGTGAATTGTGGGGTAATGAATTATTAGTTATCTTAGAAAAATCAGGTTTTAATTTAAGAAAAGATATTAAAAATATTTACGATGAATATAAAAATAATAATATAACAACAGTTAAAAAAATATTACAACAATTTTACAAATGTGTAGGTGAAAGAACATTAAAGTTTAATAATGATGTATTTATGTTTATATATGATATTTGTTATACAATAATATCATCTCAAGAACATGAAAGTGAACTTAGATTATCATTGTTCACAGATAGAGAATTGTTCTTTTCAACAAATGAAATAGTAGAAGGAAGCCGACAATATAAGTTTATTAAGAATTCAACACGTTATGTGGATAGATGGGTAAATGGTGAAGATTAATTTTTAAAAATATAACTATATAATGGACTTATTTATATTCTTCATGGATTTATTATATAACTTTTCATTTATAAATTAAAAATAATAATATAATAATATTATATAATAACATTATTATAAATGTCTAATATTAAATTTTTATTACAAGATAATTTACAAAAGATTAACAATGATTTATACGAAGAAAGCAAAATACAAGAAATCATTTTATTAGTAAAAGCCATTCAATCTGGCATTATTGATTACCAAAATTACGAAATATATTTTGATAGATCTTGTCTAAGTGATTATAAAAGTTTATTAATTAATGAGATTACAACTCAAATTGAACCATCTATCACTAACAAAAATAAAGCAAAACAAATGAAAATGTATAAAGTTTTATTCTTATTTAGATTAAAATTAGAAAATGGAACTTTAAAATCTTACCTAAATAAA
>PIVQ01000323.1 GCA_003354055.1 Desulfobacteraceae bacterium
ACAGATGGATAATTTTGCCAGCAATTTCCTGTCAAAGAGAAAATAAATCCGCAGCCGTTTGGGGATACTGAATACCCATTGGCGGTGGGGTACATCTTGCAGGACATTGGTAAGCAGCCATTCTCCGTATTCAATGACTCTTTTTTGATGGCAGGAGGGACAGAATTGCCTGCGCTTACACGAAAATGCCAGGAGATACTCATGCCCACATTCTTCACAGCGGACCCGGGCAAATCCCATATGAAGATCTCCGCAATCCAGGTATTTATAGATCACGGTCATAATATATGTCCGCCAGAATCCATACCGGGATGCGTACATGTCATCCCAAGCCCGTTCCAGATCTTCAAAGTGATTTTCAACACATTTGTAGTATGCACTTGCCTTGGGATTACGGGGCTGGTAAACATCAAAATTATGTGTTGCCATTTGGCCCATAGCGGAACCGATAATTGTAACAGGGTTATAGAGGAGCACTTGGAAAGAGATCAGAATATTAATGCAAAACAAAAACAACTGTTGAAAATATACAACACATGTTGAAATAAATAAACAAACCAGGCACAAAACCAGAATATTCGCTAACCAAAACATGCTGACGGACAAGCCGCAGATGTTTGCGTTATAATTTACATATACATATGAAATGTCCGATTTGCAAAAATACTGAAAACTTTCAATCTCCAAAAGTGAAATCGATAGTACCTGTCTGGCTGACAATGGGCATCCCTACTTTTTCACGACTTTACTATAGGAAGAAATTTATCCAATGCTCAAAGTGTTTGTACATTTTCAGGCTACCAAATGAAAAGCTGACACCCATTGCAACTTTCTTGCTCTGGATAATGGCGTTGATGGCTATCTCGGCATGGCTCATTATAACAATCTAAATTTTGATGAAAAAAGAAGCGTATAAAAAACAAAAAAGCAACTGAGAATGGCAGGCCATAACCAATCACTCGTAACACTCAAGTATTATCCAATGGCTAACCGCCAGAAGACGCTCAAGATTTCAATGATACCAGATCAAATCTTGATGAAATTTCTGAAATTCTGGCAGATCAAACCGAGGTGAACGGAGGAGAGGACTACCTGTAAGACAAGGTCCATTTTTTAGGTGAATGAGTACCCAAGACTTTCCCTGTAATTGGTCGCTTTCTTTCTAATTTTCAGACCACAAGATATAGTATGCGACAATCTTCAATTCCGTTGGTATGGGAATCAACAAAATTGGAGAATATTCTTACCCTACTCAAAATTGCAACAGGAAAGATAATACACAGATAGGTCTTTATCTGGTACCAGGAAACAAGCTCATTTCCTGATTCTATTTAAGTTCATAATTTGAATAGATAAACTCATTGATTTCCATCGAGTCTTTTGGTCCCATTCGTAGTCAATAAGAAAATTTTTCCATCATTGCATTTCTGATCGAAAATCTTCTTGCGATTGGGCAGGGCAGGGGGATGACTCAAAATATTTATAGGGCTATGCAAATGGTTTGACAATATTCAGCCATCAATGGCAGACTGACGGGAAGTGTCAACACTTGATAGACGGGGTTGCGTTCCATGGGTGGATTGATTACACGATTGTTAAAAAATTATGATTCCCAGGATCATGAACTGATGCTGAAGGCCAAGTTTGTGATGCTGATTGTTTTTTGCGGCATCAGCATCACGATGGTCAGCTTCTCGTATACCGCTTATTTGTCCGGCCTGTTCAATCTGCTTGTTTACGCGGAAACCGTCGGACTCGGGGTGCTGGTATTTGCGTTGGTCATCCTGGTTAAAGGGTATTATCAAGTCGCTGTTCATATCGTATTTACTGTCGCCTTTACCGTGTCTTGGGTGATCCTGTTCGGTGAACCTGCGGATTCGATTTTGATCAAACTGGATACTATTGTCTTTGTGATCGGGACCCTTGCGGCCATGCCTGTGATGCTTTTGAAGAACAGAGTGCCCATGGTCCTCTACTCTCTTTTGAACATCTTAATTTTTCTGGGGTTCTGCTACCACCTCCATCTGACCACGACCATACCCATGGCGGATTTGATGGACTATCTTCTGGATACCCTGGTGATCATGGTTTTTGTCAGCCTGGTCTCCTTTAATTCGTTTTCCATCTTCCGGCAGGCCCTGGACTCTTTAAAACAGCAACTCAAAGAACGTATTGAAGTTGAAAATAAACTCCAGCATGCCATGGTCGAGGCCGAGGCCGGGGCGCAGGCAAAAATCGAGTTTTTGACAAACATGAGTCATGAAATCAGGACTCCGATCAACGGCATCATGGGAATGGCTGAACTGGCCATGGAAAACAACCTTGATACTGATCTTGAACAGATCATTAAGACCATTGATACAGAAGCTACGCAATTGCTGGGGATCGTTAACGAGATTCTTGATTTCTCCAAAATAGAAGCAGGCAAATCGTTCATTGAAGCGGTTGGTTTTGACATCCGCCGGACTTTTGAACAGACCTGTTCTGCCTTGTACTTGGGGCTCCATGATAAAAGAATTGATTTCCTTTCGTATATGGCGCCGGATGTGCCCCGGCAACTGGTCGGGGATCCGGGAAAACTTCGGCAGGTGCTTGTTAATCTGACCAGCAATGCCATTAAATTTACCCGGGAAGGCGAGATCTGTATCAGATGCGACCTGGTTGACGAAACAGCTAAGACGGCAACGCTGCGTTTTTCGGTAGAGGATACGGGAATCGGGATTACCGGGGAAAAGCAGCAGAAGATTTTTGAAAGTTTTAGTCAGGCCGATGGGTCAACCACCCGGCAGTACGGTGGTACGGGGCTTGGCACCACGATTTCAAAGCAGCTTGTGGAGTTGATGGGGGGACAAATCGGCCTGGAAAGTGAGGAGGGACAGGGCACGACTTTTTGGTTTACCCTGATGTATGTCAAGCAGATCGATCAGCATCGAACCGAAGATGGCTCCCGGCAGCTGCTGAACGGACTGAAAGTCCTTGTTCTGGATGATAACCGGACCGGCCAATATGTGTTTGAACAATATCTTGGGGCATTGGGCTGTATCCCCCTTTCTGCCGGAAACCGTATAGAGGCCATGGCCGTCCTTGAAGATAATGACAAAACGCCTGTTGATGTGGTGATAGAAAACCATAAACCAACTGAAGGAGAGAGTTTCGCCAATGATATCAGGCGAAAAGAAGCATTCAGGGATCTGCCGGTTATTCAGCTCACCATTATGGGGAAATTCGGAGAGCTGGGGTCGTTGGGGTTGTTGGGACAAACAGGATACCTGTCAAAGCCGGTTAAAAAAGATGAGTTGAAAAACGTTCTCCTGGCTGCGATCGGCAGTGGGGATGAGATTAACGATACATCAGGTGAAGCAGCTCGAACAGATCCTGAGCAGAACATGGCGGTCTTTGATACAAGCGTTCTGCTGGTTGAAGACTATCCCACCAATCAAAAGATTGCCATGCAGTATCTGTCAAAGGCCGGGTATCAGGTCACCCTTGCCCAAAATGGAATAGAGGCTGTGGATCTGTTCAAGACACTGCGGTTTGATCTGGTATTGATGGATATCCAGATGCCGGAAATGGACGGGTATCAGGCCACCCGGCTTATCCGGCAATATGAGGCGGAACTTGCTGCCCATTCAAAGGTTCCCATTATTGCAATCACAGCCCACGCCATTAAAGGATACCGGGAGAAGTGTCTGGCTGCGGGGATGGATGATTATATTACCAAACCCTTGAGGAAAAAAAGGCTGCTTGAGACAGTTCTAAAATGGTCAGTAAGTGCCGGGGATATAAAATCTGCGTCGTCAGCCCCATCCGAAAGTTCTTCCCAGCCGGAAGACAGGGAACGGGGCGCCGTCCCCTTTGATTATGAAAAAGCCCTGGATGAGTTTGATCAGGACAGGCAATTTTTAATGGAAGTGGTTGATGAATTCTTTGATGTGGTCATAGGCCAATTGCCGGATATTGAGACGGCCATTCTTGATGCGGATTCGGATCGTGTCGAAAAGACGGCCCATTCCATCAAGGGTGGGGCTGCCAACCTTACGGCCTGGCCTCTGTCAGACGCCGCCCATGACCTTGAACTGGCAGGAAGATCAGGGTCTCTTGAGCAATGCACTCCTCTTCTGGCTGTGGTGGAAGAAGAGTTCAACCGTCTGAAAACCTTTGTCGGTGACCTTCCCGGCCAGCCGGTTTAAACGTCCTCTATCGAAATTACCAGAACCTGGCTGCCGTCTACCCGCCACTTTAAATCCATGTCAAATACACGAATGCCGTAAACACGGCCGGTATCCTCTCCATTGGTGTAAGCCGGTCTGGGATCGTTTTCAAGCATGCCCGTAATGATGGCACCAAGATTCGGCAATTTTTTTTCTTTCTTCCTGATCTGTGCCAGGGCTTTGTCTGCATATGCAACTTCTAAGCTTACCTGTGGCGGCCCTACGGCAAATCCATCTCTGGCGCCGGGGAGGCAATCGGAATAGGGCAGGTAGGGTTTGATATCCAGAATCGGGGTCTGGTCCAGGATATCCACCCCGGACAGATGGAGAACAGGGCCTTTGGAAGTTATATCCACGGACTCCAGAGCTACGCATGACAGACCTAAGGGATTGGGTCTGAAAGGGGATCGCGAGGCAAAGACGCCGACTTTTTTATTTCCCCCGAGCCGTGGCGGTCTGACCATGGGAGACCAGGACCTCTTTGGCCCCGCTGCTCCGGCCTTTTTTTCCGTTGCTTTATGGAAGAGAAAGATCAGCCAGATATGGGAGAAACCTGCAAGCTCCCTTACGGCTTCTTCCCTGGCAAATTCCGGATAAAAGACCAATGTACCGGGCGCTTCTTTTACCAGGTTCGGCTGTCTGGGAATCCCGAATTTTTCTTTATAGCAGGTGTGGAGGATACCAATTGGGTCTACCTGGACTGCCATATGTTTTCCAATTCATTGATCCGGTTTTCAAAATGGGCAATGGTTGCCTTTATGGGAGCCTCTGATGCCATATCCACCCCGGCGGTTTTCAGTTCATCAATGGGGAACATGCTGCCCCCAAGCTTTAAAAATCCCATATAATCGTCCACGGCTTCTTGACCCAGCGTCTGGATCCGGCCGGCAATCCCTAAGGCTGCGGCCAGACCTGTGGCATACTTATACACGTAAAAGGCAGAGTAAAAATGGGGGATACGAAGGCATTCCAGGGCCAGGAGATCGTCAAGGACCATAGTATCTCCAAAATAGGTTTTTAGCAGATCCGTATACGCCGAGGTCAGAGTCTCCAGCGTCAGCGCCTGATTTTCCGCGGCAAGCTTATGGATGATCTGCTCAAACTCGGCAAACATGGTCTGCCTGAAAAAGGTGGCCCTGATATTGTCGATTTCCCGGTTAAGGATATAGGCCCTCATCTTTGGATTGTCTGTATATTTTTCAAGAAGATATCGGCCCAGAAGGGTTTCGTTCAGGGTGGAGGCCACCTCAGCCACAAAAATGGTATAATCGTGGCTTGGATAGGGCTGGGCCTGGTTGGCATAATGGGAATGCATGGAATGGCCGGCCTCATGGATCAGGGTGAACAGGCTGTTGATGGAATTTTCATCATAGTTGAGCAGAATATAAGGGGGAGAATCATAGCAGCCCGAGGAGTAGGCGCCGCTCCTTTTTCCCTTGTTTTCATACCGGTCCACCCAGCCGTCCCTTGTCAGTCCCTGCTCAAGGGTTTTGCAATACTCAGGTCCCAGTGGGGCAAGGGCTTCGATGCAGGTGGCGACTGCCTCATCATAGTCCATGTGGAAGTCCACATCGGAAATTACCGGTACGTAGGTGTCGTAAATGTGCAGATCGTCAAGTCCCAGAGCGGTTTTTCTAAAATCAAGATACCGGTACAGCGGCGCCAGGTTGTTCTTCACGGTGGAGATAAGATTGTCATAGACCCCCGGGGCCACATTATCTGTGAACAGGGCAGCCTGCCTGGCCGTGTCAAAGTGCCGGGCCCGGGCAAGAAACAGATCCTTTTTTACGGATGCTGCCAGGGCTGCGCTTATGGTGTGCTTGTGGGCATCATATACCTTGTAATACTGATCAAAGGCCTTTTTTCGAAGAGATCTGTCTGTCCGGTTCAGGAAGGTGACAAAATTACCGTGGGTCAGGGGAGTGCTTTCCCCCTTGTCATCAACAATTTTTCCGAAATTTAAGTCGGCATTGTCAAGCTGCCCGAAAATCAGGTTGGGGGCGTTCAGGCTTTCCCCGGCCATGGCCAGTAATTGCTCTGCTTCGGCATTCCGGGTATGGGGGATCTTTCTGATGATTTTTTCCAGGTAAAAATTATAGTCGGAAATTGCAGGGTCTTCCAGATACCCTTTCAGGATGTCTTCTGGAATGGTCTGGATCTCAGGGATGATGAAGCTTGAAGCATCCGAGAGCCGGGTATAAAGATTCATTGCCCGCTGGAACAGACTGTCCGCATCAGCATCGGTTTTATCCTGATCATTTTTCAAATGAGCATAGGTATAGATCTTTTCAAGGTCCCTGCCCACGGCATGGTCAAAATCCAGGCAGGCCTTGAACGTCGCAAAAGTTTTGCCAAGACTGCCTTTAAAGTCATCATATCCGGGAATCCGGTCTTCAAGATTCCGGTACAGGGTATCCCAGTCTTCAACCGATGTGAACAAAGGGGAAAGATTCCAGCAATTGTCTTGGGCTACCTCTTTTCTGTGTTGATCCGGACTATGGCGCATGGGGTCTCCTAAAAGGATAAAATGGAAAAATTTGATGAATTTCTTCAGGATTTAGTATAGGTAGAATATATGATTTTTTTCAGACAAAGGACAGATAAAAAATGAAACTGATTGCCGGTATTATTGTCATCAGCATAATCTTTTTTGGAGGGCTTAGGTTTTTTTCCAAAAAACTGCTCTACTTTCCGGTTCCCCTGGATAAGATACAGGAAAACCGCCTTGCACAATTGGGGGCGTCCCTGAAGCCTTTTTCCATTGCCGTGGATGACAAGACCACCCTCCGGGGATGGATCATTGAAAAGAATATGGCAGGCTTGCCCACGCTTTTTTACTTTGGCGGTAATGCCGAAGAGGTGTCACTGAATATTGAGGATTATCTGGCCCGGGTAGATGCCAATGTGGTCCTGGTCAATTACCGGGGATACGGTCAAAGTCAGGGGCAGCCCGTGGAAGAAGACCTAAAGGCGGATGCCCTGGCCATTTTCGACCGGATTGCCGGCGACTATAACCTGACTCCTGACCAATGCGGGGCCTGGGGCCGGAGTCTGGGTTCATCCATGGCCTCCTATCTGGTATGGAAACGGGGGCTGAAACGCCTGATCCTGACCTGTCCCTTTGACAGCATAGAGGCGGTTGCCGCAGGGTATTATCCGTCCTGGCTGGTGGGGTTTATATTGACGGATCGCCACAGAATAACAGATTTTTCCGGGCAGATTCAGGCCGACACATTGATACTTAAGGCATCTGATGACGAGATCATTCCGTCAGAAAGAACACACGCCTTGTACGAGAGCCTCACCGGACCAAAGAAAATGATCACCATAGAGAATGCAGGACACAACACCATTTCAGAGGTCAGGGGATACTACGAAGCAATAAATAATTATTTGGGTTCGAAAAAATAATAAACGGGCTGTTTATCGAGAATGGGGAGAAGAATGAACTGACAAAAAGGGATTAAGGTATGCTGTACTTTAAAATTCTGTGTCAATTCAAACGTTGATAAACAGCCCGTTTTATTTAAACGGCTTACGCCGGGAAAAGCTATGTTGCTGTGCTTAG
>PIVQ01001115.1 GCA_003354055.1 Desulfobacteraceae bacterium
CCCTCTAAAAAGAAACCGGGATCATGATCCGGCAGGGCCATGGGGTCGGGCAGCCTTTGGGCTTTTCTTCGGGCAAGGGAATCAAACATGGGTTTCAGCTGGTCTTGATAGCAACGCCATCGGTCCTTTGAACTGGTGTACAAGGGTTGCCTTACCTGGGTAACCGAGGCGGTTTTAACCGGACGGTCCAAGGTGTGAAAATCCAACACTCTCTCTTCCCAGGTTAGCTCAAGGTAGTCAAACATCTTTTTCACCACTGGCCCTGGGGACTCCACCAGGGTTTCATAATTCACCACATGGATGTCTTTACCGAAAATGTCTATCCAATGGGCCATAAGCCTTTGGCAATTGGCAATTTCCCAGCCAATCCATTCCAGGTCATAGGCAAAACTCATACCGCCGTGGAGGGCTTTGAAACTGGTAAAATAATTGGACAGGGCAATGCCGCCGGGTTCACGGCGGCAATAGACTATTTTTGCTTTTGGGTACAGCAGTTTGATCAGACCGATATTTTTAAAGTTTTGGGGAAGCTTGTCTGTGATGTGTTTTTCCCCGGTACCTTTGGGTATCAAATCCCGGTACTCTTTTTCCACTTTTTCGGCAAAGGCAATGCTTTGGGATTGGGTCAGCTCCACGGCGCTGTGAGGAATGTTGCCCAATCCAGATCCCAGGCGGTGTTCCCAGGCATTGAGTCGCCCCCACATTTTTGGAATCTGTCCCAGTTCACCGCCGGGGAAAATTTGAGAATGGCCGCCTAAAATTTGCTCCACCAGGGTGGTTCCGGATCTTGGCATGCCGCAGATAAACAGAGGCAAATCACAGGAATTGCCCAGATTTCTGCGGTTGTTGAAGAAGGCCTTTGACATACGGGCCATGATCTGGTCTGAAATCCTTGCTTCACGTTTATGATCAAAGGATACAATGGTGCAAAAAAGTTTGTTGGCCCTGTTTGCGTGGTCCATGGCCCTGGAATGATTCCCTTGTTTCTGGTTAAGTTTAGCCAGGGAAAGGGTGAGGGAGGCCCTCAGGGCCAGGGGCGTTCCAGGGTTTTCAGCCATTGATACCAGGCGGGGGATTTCAGTCTCACTGTCCGGTAGCCGGTCGGTGTTGATCATCATCTGAACGGCCTGGCGCGGAGCAATGATATACATCCTGTCCTGGAGCACCCGGGCATCATCCAGGTGTCCTTGGGTGATCATCACCTGGGCAAGGCCGGCCAAGGCCGGTATACAGTTTCCATCCATTACCAGGGCGGCTTCATAGGCAGCAATGGATCTATCCAGTTGGTCCTGGTCAAAAAAGATATCTCCGTACATGGCCTTGTACACGGCCCGGTCCGGCACGGGATGGTCCAGGGTCAGTTCCATTATCCGGTCCAGGGCTTCCAGTCCCTGGTCATGGGAAAAGGCCTGACCTGCCAGGCTGGCTTTTTTGATCAGCAGATTGATATTGGTTCCATCCTGTCGCAATGCCCGTGTAACGGCAACACAGGCCACACGGTACCGGCCGGTCAAAGCGGCGATCTCTGCACGATGGGTTAGAAGATGAACATTGTCCCGGTCTTCTTCCAGAGCCTGGTTAAGGAAATTATCAGCCTCGTCCAGGGCGCTGCAGGAAATCAATATCTTTAGTCCCACGCCTGCCACAGTTTCTTTGTCCACGTCATCAATACCTTTTTGAAGCAGGGTTACGGCTGCCTGAATCGCATCGATATGTCGGTCCTGGGCCACCAATATTTCAAGTTCAATACGAACCAGGTCCAAAGGATAAAAATTCCCCTTTCTTCTGGCGGTTTCTACTTGAATCAAGGCGTTGTCATAGGCCTTGACCCCAAGGAGCAGGCGGGCCTTCTGGAGATGAAACTGGCCGATATCCCTGTCCAGCAAGGTTCCCTCCATGATCATTTTATT
>PIVQ01001116.1 GCA_003354055.1 Desulfobacteraceae bacterium
TTCTTTTTTCAATGATAGATGAAGATATTAGAGAAAGACCAGACATAAATAAATTAATAAAAAAAATTAAAAAACATATATCATATAAAAAAAGAGAGGATTTATTGATAAATAATTAAGGTATAATCAGATTAGTAACTAATTTATTTAAGACCAAAATAAATATATACATATAATATAAAATGTCTCAGTATAGATTTGGAATACCAGGAATAGTAATATGGAGTTTTCATATATTATTAGGTTTATGGTTTATTTATATAGGAAGAAAAGCATTAAATGATGGTATCATGACGAAGAATACAGCATTAATCATATTAGTAGTAGGAGTATTAGCAACAATTTATCATGTTCATATAGCAATTTATAAAATGTATTTAAAAAATGATGAACAAAAAGAAATGAAACTTCAAGCAGAAGTTCAACAACAAATACAACAAGAAAATCAAAAGAAAGAGAATTATTACGCAGGTCGCATAAGTTAAATTATAAAGTTAATCATAATAATAATGTTTTAAATAGTTTAATAATCTATTTAAAATATATGATATGTATTTTATTTATATTCTATTATTATAATAATTAAAAAGATGATGTTCGTAATAAAAAGATCAGGAAAACATGAATCAATACATTTTGATAAGATAACATCAAGAATGAAAAAATTAATGTGGGGATTAGATGTATCAGTAGATCCAATATTATTAGCCCAAAAGGTATGTGCGAGTGTATATTCTGGAGTAACAACCAAAGAAATAGATGAGTTAGCAGCAGAAACAGCAGCTCATATGATAACAACTCATAATGATTATGGATTATTAGCGGCAAGAATAGAAATATCAAATCTTCATAAAGAAACAAATAAGAAGTTCTCAGATGTAATAGAAGTTCTACATAAATATATTAATCCAAGAACTAATCAACCTGGTCCTTTAATTTCTGATAAAATTTATAATATCATCCAAAAAAATAAAAATAAAATAGATAGTTCTATAATTTATAATAGAGATTTCTCTTATGATTATTTTGGAATAAAAACACTTACAAAATCATACTTATTAAAAGTAAATGGAAAAATAGTAGAAAGACCACAACATATGTTAATGAGAGTATCATTAGGTATTCACGAAAATGATATTGAAGGAGCAATAGAAACATATAATATGATGAGTCAAAGATATTTTACACACGCAACACCAACTCTTTTTAATTCAGGAACAACTCGTCCACAAATGAGTAGTTGTTTTTTATTACAAATGAAAGAAGATTCAATAGATGGTATTTATGATACATTAAAAGAAACAGCAAAAATATCAAAGAATGCTGGTGGTATTGGAATAGCAATTCACAATATTAGAGCAAGTGGTTCATATATTAGAGGAACAAATGGAACTTCAAATGGTATCATTCCAATGTTAAGAGTATTCAATAATACAGCAAGATATGTAGACCAAGGAGGTGGAAAAAGAAAAGGAAGTTTCGCAATGTATTTAGAACCTTGGCATGCAGATATATTTGATTTTATAGATTTAAGAAAAAATACAGGACATGAAGAACAAAGATGTAGAGATTTATTTTTAGGTTTATGGGTATGTGATTTATTTATGAAAAGAGTAATGGATAAAGGGAAATGGTCTTTAATGTGTCCAAATCAATGTCCTGGATTAAATAAAGTTTATGGAGAAGATTTTGAAGAACTTTATGAAAAATATGAAAAAGAAGAAAAATATGTAAAACAGATAGAAGCAAGATATTTATGGTCAGCAATTCTACAATCTCAGATAGAAACAGGAACACCTTATATGTGTTATAAAGATAGTGTAAATAGAAAAACAAATCATCAAAACTTGGGAACAATTCAATCGTCTAATTTATGTACAGAAATAATGGAATATACAGCACCTGATGA
>PIVQ01001117.1 GCA_003354055.1 Desulfobacteraceae bacterium
TATAAATCCAAAATATTTAAAAGAGTTTCAAAGTAAAATTCAATTAGATTCTTTATGGATGTTTAGACAATTATTTAAAAAACCAGATGATGTAGTAAATCATAGATTAACAACAATTTATGACCATTTACATCCAAACGAACATTATGTGCAGACCCATCGTGCGATTGATGATGTTCATATGATAATAAAATGTATGAATAAAATAGATAATTTTAGTTTGATGGATTTCTACTGGAATAAAACTATGAACTTGGGGCGCTACAGAGGAAAAAAATTAACATACCGACAAATATTAAGAAAAGATACGACTTATTATAGAAAATCAATAATGAGAAAGTTTCATAATATTAATCCATTTAAGTTGAAGTATTTCTTAAAAATTTAAAATTGAATAATAAAATATTTTAGATTTAAAAATAATGTTAATATTATTATATATTAATATGATAACATTAACAAACGAAGATATATTTTATATTCCAGGAGTTCATGAAATAATAATTGATTATAAAAAAGATATGGATGCAGTATTAAAATATTTAAAACAAAAACAAAAAAAAAGAGTAGAAATGCGAAATCATAGAGCATCAATAAATCATGTGCGTAGATTATTAAATCAAAGAAAAAAATAAGTCCATTATTAATATTAGTTTTTAAAAAATTAAAAAGATTTAATTTTCCTTAATGTATTCTTAAGTTTAGTTTTTAATGAAGGGCTTTTTTGAAACATTGAATAATCTGTTAAAGATTTTAATATCATCCCCTTCTTGAAACTAATATGTTCTTGATATTTTTGATTGTTATTTTTTAATAACAATATATAATCATGTTCAACTGATTCACAATCTGATTCATAATCTGATTCATAATCATCTTCAACTGATAAATCTAAAATAGACATTAATTATTGAGAGTTTATTAAAATATATAAGTTAATGTTTATATAATATTATTCAAAACAAATCAATTTTAATAATATCCATATTTTAATATTAAAATTGATTTGTTTTGAATATATAATCTAAATAATTATTCACTTTTTAATAACTCTCTTTTAAATAACTCTCTTAAAACTTTTAAAACTTTCTTAACTCTTTTAGTTTATAAACTTATATTAAAAGAATGTCTATGAAATCATTATTATTAACTTTACCAGAAGATTTAGAAAACATCGTTTATAAATATAATCATCAATTAAAAATGAAAGATGTTCTTGATGAATTAATGAGTACAGTACATTATTGTTCTGGATGTAATATGAATAAAGCAAGTATCTATAATCATAATTGTCAAGATTGCAATGAACATATGTGTGATTATTGTTATGTTGAAGAATTAACAGAAGAATCATATATAACATGTAGTTCAACGTGTTATGAATGTAAAGAATTATCATATATTATGGCAGAAATAGAACAGTACGGTGATGATGAAACCTCAAGTCAAATAGCATATGCTGAAGAAGAATTATGGCGGGATATGTATGGAGTACCATCAGTAGGTGGTTGGTAATTTAATTTTTAAAAAATAATATTATATAATGGACTTATTTTTTAAAAATATTATAATATACATATATAATATACATTATAATATGCCATCAGAAATCCATGCAATACTATTTAATAAAGAAAAATATAATGTTAATAAAGCAAGACACTTCCTAAAGAAACATAAATATAAACCAAAGTTTAGAGTTCAAAAAAGTGATAAATATTTAAGATATACTATGACAGATGCTGTTAAGAATGGAATATATAAAACAATTAATTTTAGCAATGATATAAAAGCAGTAGTTGAGTTTCAAAAAGGAGGTAAATCAAATACTCGTATTCAAGCAATCATATTTGAAAAAGAAAACTTTACATCAAGTATGGCAAGAAAATGGCTCAAAGAAAATAAT
>PIVQ01001118.1 GCA_003354055.1 Desulfobacteraceae bacterium
ATACGGCAACAATATTCTTAGGTTTAACTGTTGGGGCATCAACCCAGGCCGATGTCTTTTTAACGAAGGAATCAATTGGTATTTTTATGCTGGGTGCCGTTGCATTTAGTATTGCCACAGCATCAGGCATTATTTTTGCCAAGATCATGAACCTCTTCATGGAAGAAAAGATCAATCCGCTGCTTGGGGCAGCCGGTGTTTCAGCAGTTCCCGGTTCAGCGCGAGAAGTTCATCTTGTGGGCCTGAAGGAAGACCCAACTAATTTTCTGCTGATGCATGCCATGGCCTGTAACTCTTCAGGTGTCATCGGATCTGCTGTTTGTGCCGGTATACTGTGGAGCTTTATGATGTAAGGATCGGCTCCAAGATTACTTGATCTTTTGTTTTCAAAATACCCAGTCTTTTAAGGGTTTTTGGAAACAAGTTAGATCAAGTTTTTTTGTAACGATTCCTAAGTTTCGATCAGCATCCAAAACTATTTGATAAAAGGCTTGATACAGTTTCTGTATCAAGCCTTTTATTGTTTTATTACAGGCTAAATGGGTGAAGTTTGAACCAACCCCCCAAATTATTCATACGTCAGCACTGTGACACTATCAAAATGGTTGACGTTAAACCGCTAAATATCGTATGCTCCCCCCACTTTTTATACATAATGTTTTACATAACCATTGGAGAAGAATATGAAAACAAAGTTTTGTTCCCTTGCTGTATTTTTTATTTTTTTAGGCAGTTTATTTCTTGCCTCCTGCGGAGAGCAGCAGCAGGCAGAAGCTCCCAAAGCATCTGAAAAAGTAGCCGAGCAGACTAAAGCAGAAGAACCTGCCCAGGCTGAAAAGAAACTTAAAGCAGGCTTCATCTATGTAGGGCCTGTAGGCGATTACGGCTGGTCCCATGCCCATGATATGGGTAAAAAATATGCCGAAGAAAAATTTCCCTGGCTGGAAACTGTGATTGTGGAATCCGTTGCAGAAGCCGACAGCATGAGAATTATCGACCGTCTCGTCCAGCAGCAGAACTGCGATGTTGTATTTACAACCAGCTTCGGCTACATGGATGATACGATAAAAGCCGGTGCCAAATATCCGGATAAAAAATTCGTACATTGCTCCGGTTTTAAACGGACTGAAAATGTGGGTACCTATTTTGGTGACCTTTATCAGATGTACTACCTGAACGGTATCATGGCCGGTGCACTGACCAAGAGCAACAAAATCGGTTACGTGGCTGCGTTCCCCATTCCCGAATTAATTCGCCATATCAATGCTTATGCTCTGGGCGTAAAAGCGGTTAACCCCGAAGCCACTGTGGATGTCAAATGGATCTATGCCTGGTACGGACCGGACAAGGCCAAAGAAGCGGCTGAAGCCCTGATTGCAGAAGGCTGCGATGCCCTGGCATTTACCGAAGACACACCGGCTGTTATTGAAGTGGGCCAGGATCACGCTGAGAAAGGCAAACAGATCTATACCTTCTCCCATTACTCTGCCATGCAGCCCTATGGAAAAGATTCGGTTGTTTCCGGCCAGCTTATGGACTGGGGCGGCATCTATGCCAAAATCGTTGAAGACATATACAACGACAAATGGGATCCCAAAGAAGACATCTGGTGGCTGGCCGAAGAAAAGGCAGCCCTTCTTGGCGGAAGCTATGAAGACACTATCAACCCCAAATTTGTTCCGGCACTTAAAGAGGCCATGGTTGAGTCTGCTGAGTTCGGGAAAATCTCTGCCTATGACCTGGTCATGAAACGCTACGAACAGATGCAGCAGGGCGTTGATCTATTTGAACCCTATACAGGACCCATCAAGGACAACAAAGGGGAAATCAAAATCAAGGCAGGAGAGAAAGCATCCAAAGGGGATCTGTTGAGCATGATGTACTATGTGGATAATGTAAAAGG
>PIVQ01001119.1 GCA_003354055.1 Desulfobacteraceae bacterium
GTCATGTTTTGGGCAACACTGGCTATCGTAAAGGCAACGGAAAATTCAAAGGATTATCATGCGAAAACACAACGGGGAACAGCTCTACGGATTAAAGAAAATTTGGGCCACATTAAAAATCGGGATGAACAAGGAACTTCGACGCCTGCCTATCCGCCAGAAACTTGCCATGAATTACGTGTCAAAGGAGAGCAAGCTGACCCGGATCGGGGATAAAATATTCACCAACACCTTTACGCCCTATTTCCCGTCCCCGGCCTATGATAGGTTTTTGAAAGGGGTAATCTCCATTACCGCAGGTACGCCCATGCCTGTGGTGACCAATTTTGCAGTGACCCCTCAATGCCCATGCAACTGCTGGCATTGCTCTTTTTCAGACCGTTCCAAAACAGACATGCTGTCCTATGATCAGTTGAAAAAAGCCATTGGCGAAGTCCAGGATATGGGCACCAGCGTGATCGGTCTTACCGGGGGAGAGCCCCTGCTCAGAGATGATCTTGAAGACATCATTGCCCTCATTGATAATCGATCCATGCCTATCATGTTCACCACCGGGTACAAACTGACTCGGGACCGGGTTAGGGCCCTTAAAAAAGCAGGCCTTGAAATCCCGGTTATCAGTCTGGATCATTATGACGGGCAGATACATGACAGGGGACGGCGGAAAGAAGGCATTTTCGAGCAGGCCCTGGAGGCCATCCGGCTGTTCCAGGATGAAGGTTTCTATGTGGCCGTATCCTTTGTCCCGGACAAGCCACTCGTCAGTGATCGTGAGGAGCTGTTCAAAATCATAGACTTTTTCAAGGACCTGGGCATCAATGACATGCGCCTCACCTCTCCGATTCTGAGCGGAAAGCTGACATCCAGGCCTGAAGAAAGACTTACGGCCGAAAATATTAAAACCATTTTCGAAATTCAGAAGATGTGTACCCGTACCAAAGGCTATCCCGGAGTGTTTGCCTATGACTATTTTGAAAGTGAGGCGTACTACGGATGCGGTGCAGGATTTAACTATATGTTCATTGATTCCCAGGGTAATGTCTGTCCCTGTGATTTTACCATGCTTTCGTTCGGGAATCTGAAAGAGCAACCTTTGAAGGAAATCTGGGCCGAGACCAGCCGTCATTTTAATACCCCGGGTCCAAGCTGCTATGCCAATATCAGCAACAACACCATTGCTTCAAAAAAGAGGGAACACTGGCCCCTGAATAAAGAGGCCACCCTTGAGGTGTTAAAGGACTGTCCGTCGTATGATGAAAATCGGCTGCCTGAATTTTATAAGCGTATGGGGTTTGGGCCGCCTGAATTCTAATCAGATTTCAACCCGCCTTAATGCGTAAGCCAGAATCATTCCCACAACAGCTCCTACAGCCAGATTCGAGGCCAGGGTAATTGATAAAATGGTCACGACAACAAAGATCTCATTTCTGGTATTCATATCAATGATGGTCATGGCCAGCTGGCTGCCGGCAAAGATGAGGAGCACGCCTAAAATGGCCATGGGGATTAAAAACAGCACTGACAAAAACCCCGCGCCCAGAATCAGCACAAGGCCCATCATGATGCCGCCGATGATGATGTTTGATCCGGCGGTTTTGGCACCGAACCTGTAATGGGCAGCCAGGCCTCCTGCTCCGTGGCACATGGGCATGCCGCCGAATATAAAGCTTAAGATATTGCCCAGGGCCATGGAAATGCAAAGGGAGGTATAGCTCATCTTATTGGACGCATCCCCGAAATAATCTTTGGACAGATCCGCCTGGGCAATGACGGCATTACCGAGAGTCATGGGCATCTGTGGCAGGACCACGGCAAAAATTACAAAGGAAAAGTCTGTGCCGGAGGGAAATCCCTGGGGCAGGATGGCAGGGAAATAGAGACCGGGACTAAGTTTATCCAA
>PIVQ01001120.1 GCA_003354055.1 Desulfobacteraceae bacterium
ATTACTTCAAGCAGTTCCCTTCGCTCTGGGTCTGACAAAGGTGCCAGGCCAAAGTCATCAATAATCAAGAGTTTTGCCTTGGCAAATTTGTTCATCAGCTTGGTATAGCTTCCGTCGGCTCTTGCTATAGCTATTTCCTGGAAGAGCCTCGGAGCCCTTCTATACAAAGCAGCAAACCCCTCTCGGCAGGCTTTGTTCGCAAATGCACAAGACAAATAAGTTTTCCCAACACCGGTGGGACCTGTGATGATAATGTTCTGGGTACTCTGGATCCATTGACAGCTTGCAAGCCTCAAGACTACTGACCTGTCGATGCCACGTGGGATTTTATAATTAATGTCCTCAATACAGGCGTTAATTTTAAGTTTTGCATTACGAAGGAGGCGTTTCATTCGTCGATCTTCTTTCCATATCCAGTGGCGATCCACCAGCAATCCAAATCGCTCCTCAAAAGACAGTTCGTGTATGTCTGGCTGTTCAAGCTGTTCTTTAAAAGCATCGGCCATTCCATTTAGCTTCATTGCAATGAGCTTTTCCATCGTTTGTTCATTCAGCATGGTTATATAATTTCCTTATTTATAATATTGGTTGCCACGGATATTTGAGTGCTTTACTGGAGACACTTTTACCCGATCCTCTCCAAAGGGGTGGGGCTGCTGGTCGAGCCCATTTTTAAGGATCGATGCAACGCTTTTATAGGAAAATGATTGGATAAAAAAGGCACGTGTGCATGCCGCTTCCAGGCGTTCTGCAGTGTAACCTTTTTCAAGGCGCATGATACCAAGACAGGATCGGAAGGCCTGTTCCGTGTGAGCTTTCTTTTTCATTATTTTCTTGAACAACCGGTAGGTATTTGGTCCATTTTTCTCTGCCCAACTCAGAAGCCGTGAAGGGGTCCACTCAAGATATTTTTGATGAGATTTTGGCATGTGCCCTATCAAAGTGGTTTGCTCTCCTTGTTCGTAGCTCCGAACGTGGCTGGCAACTCTCTGATTCTTGTGTAACGCTTCAACAATGGTATCAGTTATCCGAACATCCAAAAGCTCCCGTACTAACTGATAAGGAACGCTGTAGTGGTGGCGATCCACCTCTATATGGTAGTCCATATTAACCCGAACTTTTGCCCACTCCGCATATTCATAACGATTTGTGGGAAGAGGTTTTAGGGCGGGTTTATCAACTGCAAGAAAAAGTTCACGCCGGGTCGTATCCAGCTTCTGGAATTTCCTGTTGTTGAAATCTTCGAGCTTTTGAGAGATGGCTTGATTCAGCTCGCCCATGCTAAAGAAAGTATGGTTTCTGAGTGCTGCAAGTATCCAGTTTTCTGCAATTTTTACGGCATTTTCTACTTTCGCTTTGTCCTTGGGTTTCCTTACCCTTGCCGGTATTATAGTGGTGCCATAATGCTTGGCCAATTCATGGTACGTTGGATTCAGATCCGGCTCATAGCGGCACGCCTTATTAACCCCTGACTTAAGATTATCAGGGATAAGAAGTGCGCTGACTCCTTGAAAGTATTCAAAGGCGTGGATGTGTGATTTGATCCAAAAGGGCAGTGCCTGTGAGGGGGAGGCTTCTACGTAGGTATAACAACTGGCCCCAAACGTTGCCAGGAATATCTGTGCTTCTGTTGACTTGCCTGTGGTCGGATTGATGATGGAGATGGTGTGCCCAGCATAATCTATGAAAAGCTTTTCACCGGCACGATGTTGCTGCCGGAGAGAAACATCCAGCTTCCGGCCCCACCGGCGATACAACTCGCAGTATTGACTATACTGGTAGCCTTCCGGGTTGTCATATTTGTATTCATGCCAGAGTAGTTGAAGGGTAACCCCCTTTTTTTTAAGTTCAACATGAATTTTTTCCATAACCGGCATGCTTCGTCCGGATTTTGTTTT
>PIVQ01001121.1 GCA_003354055.1 Desulfobacteraceae bacterium
CTTCTCTGTATTACCCTCTTCTGCATCTGGGTGGCCATGCCTCTTGCCCAATGCCTTGCCCACAATCCCTTTACGGCAAAGCCTGAAAAACAGCATAATGCCCCGAACCCCATTATAAAGAGCAAGCTGTTTGTCAAGATCATCATCTGGCAGCAAAAACTCAGAGAAAAGATGTCTACCCTCATAAGAGAGGCAAAATCTGAAAAACGCATCGCTCCGCTTGTGATTCTGGTGCTGTCGGCATTTTTATACGGGGTGGTTCATTCGGCAGGCCCGGGGCATGGCAAAGCCGTGGCACTTTCCTATATCCTGTCCTGCAAACCCAGCCTTATTCAGGGGGTATTATTTGGAAATCTTTTGGCTATAACCCACGGATGTTCCGGAATTTTCCTGGTGCTGGGTGTTAAATTCATATTTCAGACAGGCATGTCAAGCTCCCTTCAAACTATGACCTACTACACCCAGATGATCAGCTTTTCCCTGATCACCTGCTTAGGACTACTTATCTTTGCAAGAACCCTGTACAAATGGATAAAAACCAATCCCAATACTTCCAAAGCCCCGGACAGATTGTTTGCCAATCCGGTTCTCACGGCCATGGCCGTCGGCATCATTCCCTGCCCCGGCGTGGTCATGGTGATGCTCTTTGCCCTATCCATGGACCTGACCTGGCTGGGCATCCTTTTAGGGGGAACCATCTCACTTGGCATGGCATCTACCATCACTCTTATTGTGCTGGCGGGAATGTCCGGAAAAGCAGCCGTGCTCTCACTGGCTTCAAAAAAAGCAGGTCTGTTAACCGGTATTGAGAATGTTATGGAGGCCACTGCCGGATTGCTGGTGGCAGCCTTAGGCTTCATTTTACTGGGAACGGTTCTTTAGGAATCGTTACAAAATTACTTGATCTAATTGTTTTCGAAAACCCTTAAATGGGTATTTTTATAAAAGACCCCAACTGGGTATTTTGAAAACAAAAGATCAAGTAATTTTGGAGCCGATCCTTACCCCCTGATGATCCTGGGGGTAATTAAATGGTGCTGGGGACAGATGGATTTGGGATTCTGGTACGCAGCACCGGCAAACGCCTTGAGATAGTGGCGCAGACCGTCCATTTTAACCACCTCATCCACCATTCCCTTTTTGGCGCAGAAGTCGGGCTGGGAATTGTCATGGTATTCCTGGGCCATCTGATTCATCTTGTCAATGATGGGCTCCAGGGGACGTCCGGCTTCCTTTTCCTTGACCAGGCGTCTGGAGTAGGAGGCGGCTGCGGCTGTCTCCCCGTGCATCACAGCGATTTCCGTTGTAGCAAGCCCCAGAGTAAAGGCATTGTGACGATTGGCGGTTGGACCACCCATGACATAGTGGGCCGCTGCCGTGCCTTTTCGCAGAGTGACCAGCATCATGGGCACGTCGGTTTGCTGGATGGAGTAGATCAGGGACTGGCCGAGACCGAGGAGCTCGGCACTTTCAGCAATATCCCCCACATCAATGCCTGAGGTATCCTGGAACCACATCACCGGAATTCTGTCACGGCCGCAGAGGGTGATAAATTCATTCATCTTGATCAGGCCCTGGCGGTACAGTTTGCCGCCGATACCCGGATAGTCTCCATATTCAGGATAGTTTTCACCCAGCCATCCCTGGTTGTTGCCGATACAACCCACAAGAAAACCGTCCATTTTGACCAGGCCTGTATAGACTTCCGGGCCGTAATCAGGTCTGAACTCCATGTGCTCGCTGCCGTCCACCAGCCGTGCCAGGACTTCTTTGAAATCATAGATCTGCTTCTGGTTGTGGGGAATGAGCCGGGTCAATTCCCGGGTGTCAAATCTGGGTTCTTTGGTTTCCGCGACCCTGAAAAATTTAGGATTATAGGCAGGCATGTCTTTCAT
>PIVQ01000014.1 GCA_003354055.1 Desulfobacteraceae bacterium
CCATCCACATACTTTTTATTGGTGGCATCTACTGGAGAGGTCGGGGTCCTTTGTACATACGTTCTGTTGGTGTTCAGGTTGGTAATTGCACCGGCTGGTGCGGACACGGTTCCTGCTGATACTGTGCCAGGAGTTGAAACAGAGCTTGTGGAAATAGTACCGGCTGACATTGCTCCTGTCACTGTTGCGGAATCAGCATCTATGCTGCTGGTCTCTATGTTGCCCACCTCTATGATATTGGAACCCCTTTGGTTAATATCAGGTTGTTTTGCTGTGCCTGAAGGGGTACCTGTGGAGTCTGCGGCAAATACAAAACCGCAATTAATAAAAAAAATTGCCATAGCTGATACAATGACTTTTTTAAGTGTGCTTAATACGGTGTCGGTCATGATTGTTAATCCTCCTGTGATTCAGTTTTTTAATTAGTCACCCAGCATTCCTGAAGGGTGCTCTTTTATGGCACCGGATGCCCACATGTCAATTCATTGCGTAAGTAGCTGAATTTATTAGTGACCACCATAATTGTAGTTAGTATTAGTACCTACGGAAAAATTTTTAACACAAAAATAGCCACTATAATGTGTGTTCTGATTTCCATTACTATTTACCCAAGAAATGGCTTGAAGTGTTAACCCACTTGGGCAACCAGAAGAAGAACCCAAAGCATTAATTTGTGACTGTAAAGAACTTATTTTCCCATCCACATAGCTCTTATTGGTGGCATCTACCGGGGAGGTCGGGGTCCTTTGTACGCAAGTCCTGTTTGTATTCAGATTGGTAATTGCCCCGGCGGGTGCGGATACGGTTCCGGCAGAAACCGTACCGGAAGTTGACACGGAACTTGCGGAAACTGCCCCGGCTGACACTGATCCGGCTTTCATTGCTCCTGTCACTGTTGCTGAATTTGCATCTATACTGCTGGTCGAAAGATTACCCACGTCTATAATATCAGACCCTCGCTGATTTATACTGGGCTGTGTCGCTGTTCCCGACGGGGCGATGGTGCTGTCGGCGGCAAATACAAAACCGCAATTAATAAAAAAAATGGCCATAGCTAATACAATTACTTTTTTAAATATGCTAAAACCGCTGTCAGTCATAATCTTACTCCTTTGTAGTAAGTTGGTGATTAGGTACTATAAACGCGAATTATGTAAGCTTTGCCCCCCCCATAGAGTGCAAAAACAGCCGATTGCTTTTTTGTCCGATAAAACCATAAGACTTCCTAAATTTATCTAGACTGATTAGTACTTTGTCGATATTCTTTTATACAGACATAACCAGTCCACTGTTCTGCTGAGTTAGTCAGCATACCTTTAACATATTTATTTTGATAACCATCTGGACAGCTTGAACCAGAACCACCACCAGCAGCATTTATCTGGGCCTGTAGGGTGTTAAACATTGCGTCCACATAGGCCTTGTTAGCTGCATCTGCCGGAGAAGTCGGGGTCCTTTGGACGTAAGTCCTATTTGTATTCAGGTTGGTAATTGCCCCGGTTGGTGCGGATACGGTTCCGGCAGACATTGCTCCTGTCACTGTTGCTGAATCAGCATCTATACTGCTGGTCTCCAGAGTGCCCACTTCTATGATATTCGATCCCCTTTGATTTATATCGGGCTGTGTCGCTGTTCCTGACGGGGTGCCGGTACTGTCTGCGGCAAAAACAATACCGCAATTAATAAATAAAATGGCCATGGCTGATACAATGATTTTATTACGGATGCTAAATACGTTGGCGACCATGATTCTTAATCCTCCTTTGATTCAGTTTTGTGATCCCCCAGGAGCGCGACAACGTTCCTGGGGGGGGGTGCTTGATCAAGTCAAAAAGATTTTCTTAAATAGCTATATTATATATTATAACATTCAAAAAAATACAACTTTTTCTTGACACTCTTTTTCATATCGATATTGCCCTTTCCCTGTCAGAACAAATGACCAGTTCATTTTATCCTATCTATGAGCCAACGGATTGTTCAGGTTGACTGCTTGCAGTAAATCACACAATTCACCAGGTCTGATCACGATTTGAGAACAATAATGACAGGATAGGCCTCTCTTTTGGAAAATTCCATTGAAAATTTCTACAGCAACTTCTGATTTTCGATCCCCAGACAAAGTCTTATTGTTGAGTTTAAAATTTACGTTGCATTTGTTCGATATCTTTAATATGATAGCACTCATTATTTCGAAAGGATCCCATTTATGCACCCTGAACTGAAAATTCAAAAAATGGTAAGCCGTGTGGTTTCAGACCATAACATTAGTTTTAACCTTCCCGGTGTCAGACTACCGCGAGAAGACGCGGCCGATCCATCCGGCTTTTTACCTATTCTGTTTGAACAGCAGCAGGCTTTATCTGAGCTTATCGGTCTGCCGGATCGGCTCCAGCCTAAAGCCTATGGCCAGGTGCTTGACGATCATCTTGAATTCATTTTAGGAATCTGTTTTCCGGAAACTGCAAAGGATTAACTGTGAAAAAAAACCTTATCATTCTATTCTTTTTGCTTTGCCCGGCAATCGGTTTTGCAGAAGATGCAACAGATTATTATATCCTTCATGATACCCCTGTCCTGATCGAATATGCGGCCAAAGGCAGCACGCCAAAGGATCCACAATCCAAAACAACGGTGATACAGGGGTTTAAAAATATTTATAACCCCAACAATTCTATTGTTATCTGCAGGCGGGAAGATCGCTGTTCCGCAGGTCAAAACATAACCTTTCCCAGTGTGAGCCTGGTTCCTCCTTCCTTATCAGCATCAAACCCGGATTATTCGTACTTGAAAAAATTCAGGGTGTTTGTCCCCCCGGGAACCACAAGTTTGAACCTGAATATCATACCTGTTGCCGGTAAAAATGTTAGGGCAGCTGCCCGCATGAATTATGTACCGGAATGCAAAGGGTGTAATTCTCCCGGGGAGTTAACATATACAGAAGCTGGCTCATACGAACTTCGGTATCTGGATTATTCTGAAATCAACCTGCAGGCAGAAAATGAACAGATCAATATATACAAAGCCCCCCCCTACCCTTTTGCAAAAGGTATCAATCCATTATCCGAGAATCACGCAGGATGGGTATATGTAGACGTTTTTTCCGGTGTGCAAAATATCAAAAGCATCAACTACACAATTACGGTCAATACGATGACTTATAAAGACTGGTATAGGGACTATTACAGTGGGAATGATGCTTATGGTCTGGATGATCAAAGTATTCTGCCTTCAGTTGCCGCCCTTGCAGGTTCCATGGTGATGCAATCCTTTGGTATGGAGATAACAGAAGCACTATTAAAGGAACTTGGCATCCAGCATATGGCCAGTTCCGGTGAATCCGTCACAAGCTCTATTGTTTCCGGTGGCGGAACTGTAATCCCTTTTGGATGTTGTAAGGTGTATTGCTGTGTGGGTATAGGGATTATGGCAACGCCTCTGAGTGTTTTTAATTCTTACCAGGAATTTACAACAAGTACCATTCTCGACCTTGAGTCCCTGTTCCTCAGTGCCAACCAGACTTTTTACAATTACTGGGGCATTCCCATTGCCTCAGAGTTTGCCAAAAACAGAGAAGCGTTTTCTAAACTTGTCGCAAACCAGGATCAGGCCTTTCACGACTATTTTGTAGAGCTTGGGGTTGCACAACAGGAAATGAAAATTCAGGAGAAGTTAGGCAAAAACGCCATTTTTAAAAACATTCATTTAGGATCTGATATTGCCAAGTCTGTACAGGCACAAAAAAAAGCAGAACCCAAATTAACCGCGAAATTTTTTGAAGACGTGGAAAAGTACCGGGGCAAATTTAAAAATCCGGAGACTCTCTTTTATCATCATCTGGAAAATAAGGATGAAGACATTTCAGGAGATACCCTTGTTTCATCAACCGGTACCCTGGATCCCGATCAGATTAAAACTGCCATGGCAATTAATGAACTCATTGTGGATCCGTATCCGGAACTGCAGATCTCTGATGCCAATAAAAAAACAGAACCCGGCAAAACCTATGAGACCCTTCGTTTAGTTAAAAAGGCCCAGTTAACCTTAGTTCAATATCTGCTCAGTCAAAACATATCCGAGCAATCCCCGACCATTACCGCAGAAGTTGTAAATAAAATAAGGGGCTACATGGGGGTCACGGAAGCCCCCCTGCCTGAGGGTGAACGGATCTCTTCAAAAGCGTTCATGGATCTTTTGACAGACAGTCGCAATGCAAATCCCAACTGGTATGCTGAGATCCCGGAAAAAAACAAGTATGGTATATCCCGGGATAAACTCATTACAAAAGCATTTACCTTTCAACAAGAACTTCATGATCTTCATAAATTACAGGTAAAAACACTTCTAATGGCCCAGACCCTCGCCATCAAGATAAATGAGTTAACAGACCGGCAACTGACTGTAGCGTTTAAAGACGCCACATCAAACAATTTTTAATAAAGAGGTTATTTATGAAAAAACTAATTTCTACCATTTTCTCATTTTCCCTGCTTGCCCTGATTCTTACAGTGCCGGCTGATACCGGGGCGACCGGGGCGACGGTAACGGGTTGCTGTAATAGTTCCGGCCCCATTGCAACCCCTATGGACGTTAGCATTGCCGCAACAGAAGCCACTGCAGCGGTTAATGCCTTTACTGCAGCAGAATCGGAACTCATCAATGCAAACATCTACAATGCAGGACAGTCCATCACAGCTGAGATTCAAAAAAGCAGGACTGCATCCTCAAAGCTTTTTGAAAACCAGAATACCGCACTTCGTGAGCTTTTTATTGGATTTGGTGCTGCCCAGCAAGAGATGAAAACCCAAGAACGGTCCGGTAAGTTTGCCCGGTTTAATTCCCTTTGCGTCGGCCCGGAGGTTGGTGCAGGTATCCAGGTGGGTAAAAAAGCTGAAAAAAAACTGTCCAAAAAACTGGAGGATGACACCAAAGAGTATAATAAGTTCTGGAAAAATCCAGATGATCTCAGAGATCACCACGCCAAAAAAGATCCTGAAAAAATCAATGCGGATGTTCTATTCCCGGTAAACAAGACGTTGGTGCCTGAAGAATTGAAGCATGCCCAGAATATGGTGGAATTGATTGTGAATCCCTATCCGGAACTGCAGATACCTGAGGAGGTAAAAGGGACAGATCAAGCCAAGTTGTATGAACTTTTACAAAAACAGAAAAAAGCCCTGCTTGCAATACCACAATTAGTATTCAATAAAAGCCTGGCCGCTGTTTCACCCACACTTCCTTTAGGAAATCAGGCAACAGAATTACACCGGCAAATGGGAGGAACCGGCACACCTGAACAGGTTGTGGACGGAAAGATTTCTCCATATGCATTTTTAGATCTTTCTGCAGACAGTCGGTTTGCCAGTCCAAACTGGTATGCTGAGGTTGCAACAAAGGATGAACTTGCACTACTTCGGGAATCTTTGGCCATGAATGCAGCCCTTTTGGAAATCCAAAACAGAAAACTTGAATTGATTCAGTTACAAACTCTTATGGCAGCACAGGAAAGTGCCATGAAGATACAGGAGAACATGAATCCCACTCTCAATGACCAATTTATCAAAGCAACAAAACAATAGTCAAATATAAGGAGATCACACATGAGAGCCCTTAAACATGACCTACCACGGCTTCATGCGTGAGATGAATCAGTTAAACCATTTCGACATCGAAGAATCCGGTCCTGCGATAACACCTTAAATTATCCGATTCTAACGGAAGGGGGATCTTTTGAAAAATAAAGAACGAACGAATCAAAAACGGCCAGCAACCAAAGATGAATCTCAGAGGCGTGTTAAAACATACGCTAAAAAGGGGATAATGTTTTTGATATGGCCGATTATCTGGCCTTTTCATCAGGTTAAACAGTCTAAAAAAAACTATAAACAAGCCACTTCAAATATTAAAGATCAGGTCCATACTTTAAAAAAGAACCGGGATCCCTGGGCAAAGAATGCTCCGGATATGAGCAATTTTGAGCAGGTTTTAAATCACTGGGATGTTCAAGAGGAGGATATTGAAACCCTGATTGGTGGTCTTAAGGCTCAGATGCTCTTATTTTCCTGTCTTGGCCTTTGGGGAGTATGGCTGCTGACCGGCTCCTTATACTCAATCTTGCACGGTATCCCCTTGGCTTTTCTCGGGTCGGCAATATTTATAACCCGATTATGGAGAGTGCAGGTATTACAACGCCGAAGATTTGTTTTTTTTAAGGACTGGTTCTTATGGGGGACCTTTGCCTGGGTAGGAACTGAAAGCCCTATTGCATTTGAAAAACGTTTAAAACAGGAAGGTCGCAATGAGTAGTTCAGGTGAGACAATGGCAACCGGCGATTTTTTCTCCGGAAATATTGCAAGTTCAGATTCATTAGGCAATATAATATCCCAGATTTTTGGAAATGGTTGGGCACAAATAGGTACAGACACCATCTTTGGCGGAGCTACAGAGTCTGCCTCTATGGTTATTGCAGTTTTGGGGGCCTTAAACATTGTTGCCCTTAATGTCGGTGCGGTTTTGTTGTTTTGGCTGGCTTTTCAAGCCACTATTGGCACAGCCCATGAAGGTGCATTTTTAGGTAAGAGATTTCACAGCGTCTGGGCTCCGTTACGGTCGGGGTTAGTGGTTACGTTTCTCGCACCGGTTGTTAAGGGGGGGTTGTGCGTTATTCAAGTTGTAGGGCTCATTCTGATTGGATGTTCCATTCAAGTCTCAAATTACCTTCAGAACGTTGGGCTGGATTATATGAATGAACACTCCGGCCGGGTTATTGCTTTGTCTGTTCCCCCTGCAATGCATGAAAATACAACACAATTGGCAAAAGGATTGCTGAGGACCCTGGTCGTCCAATATCATTATAAGTATAATAAAAATAAGACTTTTAAACCTTACACGGTGAAGAACCATCCGGAATACGGTTTACTGTTTCGAGGGCCGAACGTTATTTTGGGTCGGCAACAGGTACTCTCTTCTGTTACGATCCCTAAATACGAGACATCTTCGGGAATAGCCTTAGCCCGAGCTAAAGCGGTTCAAAAAATGTATCACACACTATCGCCCCTTGCGCTCTCCATTATTACAAAATCCAGTGCGGAGTATGAAAATGTGCCGGCCAATATTGAATTGCTCGAACAGAGTATTAATCAATACATCGCAGATGTTGCCCCCCAGATGGGCGAACTGTTGTCAGATAAAAATCCGGATTTCAAAGCAGAGCTTCAGAGATTTGTTGATCGGGCAAAACAAGATGGGGCGTTCTGGTTGGGAGCATACTATCCCACTATTAGTCGTTATGCCGGTAAAGTGCAGGCCATTGCCGCGGAATATCCGGGATTTAATGCCGTAAGTTTGGGTAAGATCTCAGAAGATGTAAATATTCTTTTGGAGTCTGCCTTGACGTCGGTAAAGACCATTGAAGAAAGCCTGGCAGAAAAAAAAGACGCGGCAATGGGAACCAACCCTGTTGATCGATTTCTTGATAATATGTCATACAGTGTAACCAGTTATGGAATCGACTATTTTGTTAAATCAGTAATAGAAGGAGATCCCTTGGCAAACTTAGCTAACAAGGGCCATGCCATACTGGTAACGGCAGAAACGATTGTAGCCAGTTATCTGATAGCATATGGGGTCGCAAAATTTGCGGACGGGGTATCAGACTCATGGGCCGGTAAAG
This sequence comes from Desulfobacteraceae bacterium, assembly GCA_003354055.1. The sequence goes on from PIVQ01000014.1 coordinate 7,674, forward strand.
TAGCGGGTTTTTTTACAGGAGGTACCGCAGATGGAGCTACAGACGCAGCGACAGGCCTTTTATCAAAAATATGGACCCTTGTTTTATATTTAGTCGTACCGCTTACATCCTTAGGTTTCATGCTTGCTATTTATCTGCCGTCAGTCCCATATATTATATGGATGTCTGGCATGATTGGATGCCTTATTCAATGGATTGAATTTTTAGTAATAATGCCAATCTGGGCAATTACATTTGCCTCCGGCGAAGGCGAGGGTATTGCCGGCCAGCGCAGTCAACAGGGTCTGCTGCTTATTGCGAATGCTTTATTAAGATTACCCCTGATGGTAATAGGTTTCATGATTGCCGTTGTTCTTATGCCGTTGGTTGGCAAAGTAATCGGCCTGACATTCATGGTCTTTGTGGGTGGAATGACTGCTGAGCACACTGTTGGATTGCCCACGATGATTGCAACGTGGTTTGTCTTCAGCAGTTTTATTATACTGCAGTCTCATGTGGTGTTCGGCCTTGTTACGCATTTACCCGACAATGCAATGAAATTCTTTGGTGGTGCTGTATCCTCCATGGGTGAAGCTGCAAATGAAGCGAAAACCCGTGCAATGGTTATGTCAAGTTTGGGTAAAGGTGAAAGTGCTGTGCAGTCAACTATGAGTACGGATCCTCCGGATCCAGGGAATGCTAAAGGAGATAAGTTAGGCAAAGACGACAAAAAACAAACAGGAAATCATGATGTAACCGAAAAAGAGTAGTTAAAAGCTATTTGATAATAGAAAGAGCCCCGGACTTCCGGGGCTCTAAAAAAAACAAATCACACAACCCGCAACAGATCTTCAACTTCTTGCATTTCATAACTAAAATCTGCGATCAGTTCAGGGAGATCCGTTTGTCTGATCCCCATGGATTCCATTGCTGCATTATAAAATTTGCTGTCATTACGATCTACCCATCCACCAAGACCCATCAACATGCAAATTTTATCGGCCAGATAAACCGTAGCAATATCATTGTCTGCAATCACGGAAGAGTCTGTAGTATGATGATGCCTGATGATTTGCTCAATCTTATGAGGGAAATTCCAACTTTTTGCGATCAGTCCTCCGAGTTCTGCATGATCAATTCCTATGACTTTTCTCTCTGCATCTGCAAAACTTAAATTCTGACTATCAACAAGTTTGTTTATTTTTTCAACAGACCCTTTTACGAACCGGCCTAAAACCGTTTTCCCGATATCTTTTATCAATGCTGCCGTAAAAATAAGATTTGTTCTGTGGGATCCGGTTCTCAATGCTATTTGTTTGGCCATAATCGCAGAAGAAACAGAAAGTTTCCAGAGCACACCTTCATGCTCATCCTTATATCCATTTTGGCCTTGAGACAGGGCTTTACGCCCCGACTGATAAAAAACAATATCAACCACCTTATCGGTACCTAAAATGGTTATAGCATCGTTAATAGAATTAATAGACCCTTCCCGGCCATAATATGCTGAGTTGCAGGTCCGGATCACATTGGTTGTAACTGTAGGCTCATACTGGATGATTTTTGCAATATCTTCAGCGTTGCTTGTTTTATCATCAAGAACGTCTAACAAATGATGGGTGACCTCTGAAATAGGCTCCAGTGTTTTTATGTCTTGTATTATTTCCTTGATTGGTGTCATGTCAAAACCTTTTATCTTCAATATCGAACAGGCCATATTAGAACCTGATCCGGAACAAAACGGCCCTCCCAAATTAATCCAGGCCAACATTTTTTGCTGACCAGGATTTAATACTCATGGCCACTCGACAATAACAGCAGGCAGGCATATTCGACCAAAGGCTTGTCTACCATTATTTTTTGTTTCTTATCAATATTTTTTATATCACGGGAGTAGTGTTTTCTGTCAGTTTCATTTTTATTATAATAGTTTTTTCTGGACCAAGTACCTTTTTAACTGTTTCAACAGGTACCTTCGGGACATGCCCTATGATTGCTTTTTCAAGCGGCGGAGAAACTTCTCCCCGAACACCATCCACTTTAAATGCCATTCTAAAGATCATCATGTACAGTATGTGCATTGACACATTCTGTTAGTCAAATTCATTCAGAATGATTTCATACTCAAAGCTCTTCCGCAAAGCAATAACGTGTGCTATATTATTAAATATAGCTAATTTATTATAGTGCTTTACCGAAAGGATAAACCATGAAAAACGCCTTAGCGCTAGTTGTGCTAACCCTGTCCTTATTGATGACGGGGTGCTTGAACTCTCCAAAAGCGGAACCGCAAGTTCAACTTCCGGCAAATGATCCTTGCATGGAAGCCATAAAAGACGGCACACAAAGAATTCATGCAGAACTGGTCAAGCTGGCCCGGTATCAACAGCAAAAAAATTACAAAGCGATCTCCAAAGCTAAATTGTATGAAGCCCCGAAAGACGGTCCTTTAAGCGAGCCTGTGACCCTGACCTGGTCCGGCCCCATTGACAAGATGCTATCCCAACTTGCCCAATTGGCAGGTTATAGGTTCCCGACTCCCATAGGAATCCCGCATTTCAGGAACACTATTGTTCAGGTGGATGTTATTGACACACCTATATTCAAGGTCATTGAAGATGTTGGCTGGCAGGCAGGGGATCGAATCACCGTTTACCTTGATGAAGAAAAAAAGATCCTTAAGCTTGCCTATAGAGGAGATTGATTGTGACGATTACAAAAGCAATGCTCCCGGTCTTTTTTTTCTGCCTTTTGTTTTCCGGCCATTCACTTGCAAGCATGCCGGAACCATTAAAAGAGTTGTTTGCAATGACAAAGGAACAAAGGGAGCAACAGGAAGAAGACCAGGCAAAAGCTGAGAAAAATGAGCTTCGTCTTGATGCCATAAAACAGGCTGGCGTAACCGTAGCTATACAGTCTGCAGTAAAATACCGTTATGGCCAGTTGAATGAAAAAATGAGGAGCTTTGCCACTGATCTTGATAAGTTTGACTTTTCATTGCTTTTGATTCATTCGGGCAAAGTAATGCCGCCAATCATCAGAGAGTCTAAACAGGCCCTGCAGATCAAATCCGCCACACACTCGCTCTCTTCCCAACATGTTTACCAAATATTGAGACCTGCCAAAATCGTTGCCAATACACCCACGTGGCGACAATACATGATAAAAGAGTTCAGTGCCATTGAACAGGTAAACCAACTATTGCTGCCAAGTAACGAGTACGAGCAGGGAATCTGGCAAAAAGCTGTGGCTAAAGGCTGGGATATCGGCGTCAAACAGGCAGAAAATGAATTTTTTACCAACTGGAACCGGTTTGTCCGGGACTTTTTAGGTTTAATCACATATCACCGGCTTGCCCTCCAGGGGGTGGTTAGTATTCCTGAGGTCAGGGAGGGCAAGTTCGGGATTCGCGTAAGAGGCAAAACCCTTGATATAGATCAGCGTGTATTCCGAATCACGTCACCGACAAAATTCAATGAGGCAATAAAATGGATACCGATTATACATTCGAACAAGAAGAATCCTACTTCTGGACAATAGATGATTTGAAAAAATTTTTGTTGTGGGCAACCGAGATCAAAGCGTCGGATGTTGAGCTCAAACCGGCGTCACCGGCCTGGATCCGAATTCACGGTAAATGGCAAACCGTGGCTAAACGTAATTTGTCATCAGACGAGATCTTTACCCTGATGGACAAAATCACCAGAGATGACAGCTGTGCCGCGAAAGTCAAGAGCGGGCATCCCCAGGATTTTTCATATGAAATTACTGTTGACCGGTTTACCAAACAGGGCTTCAGAGGAAATGCCAGTGCATGCAAAGACGGAGGAAGCATTGGTGGTGTGCTCACATTAAGAATTATTGCAAGCATCCCGCCTGCTGTCGAGGACCTGCAAGTTGATCCGGCCCTTGTAAAGGCAGCAATTCCGGAAAACGGCCTTGTCCTGGTAACAGGGGTGATGGGATCGGGAAAAAGCACTTTAATTGCCGCCGTATTAAGACACGTCATAGAAACTCAGACAAGAAGTGTTTCTACCTATGAAGACCCGATAGAGTTTGATTTGACAAGCATACCCGACCCCATGGGCCCGGTGACCCAGGCCGAGATCCCTGTTCACCTGAGGAAATTTGCAGACTCTGGCAGAAATGCTGCCAGACGAGCCACAGACATTATTTTGTATGGTGAAGCCCGTGACCTTGCAACCATGGAGGGTATGCTTGAGTCTGCAGAGCTTGGGGTTGCGGCGTACTCAACAGTTCATACCAGAAGTGTCCCGGAAACACCTTCCAGGATCATCAACAAATTTCCCAATGAAGTACAAAATCAGATTGCCACCACCTTAACGTCATCCTTGAGGCTTATTGTCCAACAGAGACTGATTCCCCGGGTAGATGGCGGCAGAATCGCAATCATAGAATGGCTGGAGTTTGATCCGGATATGCGAATCACATTAAATAATACTCCCATTGCAAACCTAATCCCAACCTTAGATGAAATGCTGCATGCAAAGGGGCATCCTTTATTGGCTGATGCAGAAAAAAAATTTAATGACGGCCTTATCCATGAAGCAGAATTTTTAAAAATCCAGAAAGAAAAGAAGACCGCTAATGTGGCGTAATACAGGGCTTGTTCCCAAGTTTTTCATAATAGACTATACGGCATTGGCCCCCATGATGCTGTGGGCCGTTCGTTGGTCTGAACGAAACTTTATTATCGCTTTTATCGCAGTCAGTTTTTTAACTTTTTTTAAAATTTGGCACATTACCCCAATGGGCTTTGTCCGTATGGTCCGTTGCAATTCTATCGGCTGGCTCCGCATCATCGACGTCAGGATCCGCACCACCAAAACCAGCTATATGACATACCGTAGAAGAGTCCGTTGGTAAATCAGGACTTAGAATAATACTTCTGCATAAATGCCCGGGTGCCCCAACCGTTTTTTATAACCTCATCATAATCTCCCAGGTCCCGGGCAATAACTTCTTCTTTTACAATGGCAAAATATTTTTCAAATCCCTCTTTGCCTTCTTTTTCAATCAAATCCTTTAAAATAAAAAATAGGTGCCTAACCATTGGGGTCGGATTTTTCAAACCCTTTCTCCACTGATTAAAACTCCAGCCCCTTACACCAAACAGTGGGCCGACCACCCTTCCAGATAGCTTTTTGAATGCGTCTATTTTTACCAGCAGATCATATACTTCAGAATGGTCCGGTAAATCAGGGATAAAGGATTCTTCATCGTATTCCATTAAATAGCGAGCAAGAATGCAGGTTGTCGGCCGGGAATGGGGGCGAAAACTTTCTTTACCAGAAGTTTTCCATTCAGATAAAAATGTTGCTCTGCCCATCAACCAAATTAAATCCCACCAGGTAAGTCCAAGTTGTTCGCGTAATTCATTAAAAACCGCACCGGTCAATAGACCTTCCGGAACTGGCACCGAAGGATCACTGTATTTTGTTTTGAATTTCTCAGAGGCCCAGGTACCGGCACTAAACAGATCAGACAAATTACCAATATCACGACAAATGGCTTCTTTTTCTACAATGCCAAGGTAACGTTTAAATCCTTCAACACCGTCCTTCTCTACGGCTTTGTTAACAACATAAAGCATTCTTTGAACTCCTAGAGAAGGACGTTTTAACCCTTTTCGCCATTCATTCGGAGCCCCTTGGCCAATGCCCAGTAATAAACCGATTTTACCCATTGCAGGTTTGCCTAAGGACAATTCGTCAAAGTATGGAGCTATTTTATCATAAAAATCCAGAAAGTCAGGCATCTCCGGCAGCAACATAGACTCATTTTCATATTTTTGAAGATAACGAATCAATATGGTTAATGACGGTTGAGGAATTGGCAGGTCACTTCTTTCCCCAACCAGCTTCCACTTGTCCTTTGGAGAAGAAAAACTTTTAACTCCTGTTACCCACCATAGATCAAGCAAGGTGATACCAAATGATTCCTTGAGTTCCTGAAGATCCGCACCTGTAATCAAATCGGTCTGAGTCAGCATTAACTATCCCTTAATATTTAACAATTTCATTACTGTTTAACGTTGGTGTTTAACGTTGGTTGACAATAGTATCTATCCTATATATCATAGCACATATAATCTATTAAGAATAAATTTAGACAAATTGACACCCTACAACCTATTAAGTGTAAAAAAATGCCTGAAACCAAAAGTTTAATCCGCTTAATTACTTTTTGTCATTTACCCCAGGATCAGACAATCCCTTTGATAGAAACGGTTGAGATTCCATTGGGCAAAACGCCTCCGCCCCATCGGCTTATTTGCCTTTATGGTAATCCTCTTGCCGGCCTAAAAAGGATCCGGAGCAAGGCAAAAAAGGAACAAAATAAGGTTTACCGTGTGGACCTCGATATTGAGCGGGGAGATCTTATTACCGGTAATACCTCCCTGGATAATATCGGAGCCACAAAAATAGTTTCTTTAGATCGGGTGGATGCCAAGCTAAGCGAAGCATTATATGAAATTCTCATCCAAGATAATGATAAGGTAGAATTTGATAACCCCAATTACATTATCGGTCAGCATCCGGATCGATTGAATTTGATTTGGGAAGACCCACGCTTTTCTCATTTGTCTGTAATCGCTTGGTCTGCACCAGTTTCAAGTGACAGGCCAATCTATGAAAAGCACGCAGTTCTTAAGTCTCTTGACCTAATAGTTAAAAAGGATATCCTGAACTATTCTGGGGATCCGGAAGCAGCCCGTTTTTTGATTTAAATCCTTCCATTGTTTTTCCAGTCTTTTTCGATTCCGGTTCTTCCCTCATTTATAAATAGTTGTTATAATATAATACATTACATTTAAAAAAATGCTTGGAGAGGTCATGAATCGTAAAAAAGTAGTGTTGGCTTTAATTATAATCGTCGTGGTTGTTATATCATTTCCAACTATATCCGGTGTGCTCATGAAAAAAGCGATTCAAGAGAATCCGGATATTATCCTGAATGTTATCAGGCAAAATCCTCAAGCAGTGGTGGACGTTGTTCAACACACTCAAAAGGCGAACCAGCAGGCCACCATTGAAGACCGTATGGCAAAAAAAAGATTCGCAGAGCTGAAGAACCCTAAGGAACCTGAAATCATAGTCGGTCGACCGCTCAAACCCGGGTCAAACCTTAATGCCCCTGTAACAATCGTTGTATATATCAGTTTTCAGTGCCCAAAATGCGTAGAGGGTTCAGACTTGCTTGACGCACTCATGGCAAGGTATCCAGGCAAACTAAAAATCCACTATAAACACATAACGGGCGATATCCTGTCATTCAAACAAGCCCAACTCTTTGAAGCGGTTGCTGCTCTGGACCAGGAAAAGGCCTGGTTGTTGTATGATTATATGTTTGAAAACATGCTTAATATCAGATCCCAAGGTTTTGACTATATCCTGCAGTATACACAAAAATTAGGTTTTGACTCTAAACTATTATCCAAAGACTTATACAGCCAGCGCGTAAGAGAAGCCCTTAATTCAGACTGGTCGGAGGGCAAAAAGTTTGAGGTCCAGGGCACTCCCACCTTCTTTATCAATGGTATTAGTATTACCGGCGTGAGACCTATGGAAGAATTCACTGATCTTGTGGACGCTGTACTAATATCAAAACAACTGGCAAAATTAATGTAGCATTAGGCTCGAATCCCAGTTCAAACAATTCATCAAATCGTAGCACTTCAGCCTTGCCAGTGAAATGTCTACTCATTGAATTTGTGGAGATAATTCGATCATAAGCACAGCTTGGACTTGCAACACTTGTGTCCATGTCGTTTGCTGTGTTCCTTATTTCAATCTCCTTGGATTGCTTTGAACCTTTGGCCGGTAAGATCGATTCTTTGATTTTTTCAGTTTAAATACCCAGGGGCTTTATCATATTTTTCTGCAGTGATACTGGATGCCATCCATTTTTGAACTATATGACCGCTATCATTTACTGATAAAATGATTTACAGTCATCAACCATGAATTTCTATGGGGACCCCCTCTTCACTCCGGTCTTCAACAAGGACCATTTTCTCTATTGTTTCTCCTGTTTTATAGGATCCTAAATAAAGAGTATCACTTTTGGTAAGGCTTTGAACAAGTTTGCTGTAAATTGGAATTTTCAAACTGAATGCTGGCAGGGATCCGCCTTCAAACTTGAGTTCCGGCATTGCGGGAAAATCAATCTCATCACAGATCAGGTTTAAAAAGGCCGGTTTGCGGTTAAAAACCTGAATTTTTTGCCAGTTTAGTTTTGCAAACCACTTTGTGGTCTTCTCATCTCTTATGGCCAGGAATAGTTTTGCTGTATCCGGATCCTGCACCAGAGCCAAGCTGTGGACACAAAAACTCCGGTCAAGGCTAAAAACCCGCTTTTTTTCTTTTCCAAGCATATTAACAAGTCTCAAGGACCGGTGATAAGCCAGCCATCGCATGGCATCCAGAAAAGCGACAAAATGGAGAGTGTCCGTCATTTTTATTCATATCCTTTCTTTTTAAAAAAATCCCACAGGCACTGCCGCCGGCCGGGGTTATTTTGATTAGCCGCAAAGTAAGAGCCTGTGGGATTGAGGGTCTTTTCCTGAACGCAAAATCAGAGGAGATATGGAAAAAACCCAGGGAAGAATAGTGTTCTACATTTTTGCCGGCTATTGTTTTTCATTATGTATAATAGTATAGCAATTACGATGGGGGCAGGAAAAGACCTTTTGAAAAAAGAAAGAATAATTATGACTCTATACCATGGGCTTTCATCTTATTATAGAGCGTTTTTCTGGTAATTTTCAGGTGTTTGGCAACCCGGGAACGATTATATTTATACTTATCTAAAAGTATAAGAATATATTCTTTTTCAACGGTTTGAACGACATCCGCCAGTGAGGCCTCTTCATCATAATCAATCTCAACAGATTCCGGATTGGATACTTGGGTTGAATGGGCAGGAGGAGCTTTTTTCTTAGGAGGTGTCAGACTCAGTTCTCCGGTTGTGAAAAATTGGTAAAGCTTATTCTTTAACTCTCTGATATTGCCTGGGAAGTCGTACTTATTTAGTTCTTGGAATAATGTCTTGGTTATAAATTTCTTGGTAGAACTATATGATTTGGCATTAGTGTACTCTTGTTTATACTGCGTCAAGAAGTGGTATGTCAGCATTGGGATATCTTCTTTTCTTTCTCTTAGGGGAGGGACCTTAATATCCAACACTTTTAACCGGTAATAGAAGTCAACCCTCATCTTTCCTGTTTCGATAAGGCCCTTCATTTCCTGATTGCTGGCACTGATCAAACGAAAGTTACTCCTTACCGGGATATTGCCGCCAACAGGTATGACTTCTCCGCTTTCAAGCGCTCTGAGCAGTTTGGCTTGTTTTTCCATGGGGATGGAATTTATTTCATCAAGGAACAGGGTTGATCCGTCTGCAGCTCTTATATATCCGACATTATCCTCAAGCGCTCCGGTAAAAGCCCCTTTTATATGTCCAAAAAACACCGACTCAGTCAAATGAGTGGGTATTGCACTGCAATTTACGGCCACTATTGGTTTGTCGGCCCTATTAGAATTCCTGTGTATCTGTTGGGCCACTAACTCTTTACCGGTTCCTGACTCTCCTTCAATCAGGACAGGCATGTTTGTTCTGGCAGCCTGGTGGATCTGATCATAAAGTTTCATCACGGCAGGAGAGTTGCCTACCATTACACTTTTACGTAAATGTGGATTTACGATTTTTTTAAGAGAGCGGTTTTCTTTCCAGATGTCTTCTTCTTGTTTTTTGATGGCAAGTTCAATGGCTTTCCTGGCTGTTATATCCAAAAATGAAGAGATTACCCCGGCAGGTTTGCCGTCTGCTCCGGGATAACAAGCTGATACCATTATGATAATAATCTCTTTTCCTGCTTTATTTTTTATGTGGCCTTCGAAAATCTGGAGTAAATTAGATTTTATCGCCTCATTTTCTTTTTGTTCGGAAATCACTGCAAACTCTGCTGACCATATGCCTGCAGCTTTTTTATTTTGTATTTCCTCTTGGGAAAATCCTGTCAGTTCTGTGAATGCCTGGTTGCATCCTTGGAAGACAAGCTTTTTATCCTTATACATCAGAGGTGTCGGTATTGATTGCAACAGGGCGTTTGTAAAATTCAATGCCCTTCTTAACTCGGAAATTAATGTTCGATTGGCGGTTACATCTGTAGCATGTCCCTCTATACCGGCAATCTTAAGATGTTCGTCATAATAAAAACGTAGATTGCTTTCTGACAGTGTTGTTCCACCGGCGGCATGAGGCAAAGGAAGCTCATAATTTTGAATCTCGCCGCCATTGTTTTTGAGCGTTTTCCATACATCCGTATTTTCCAATGTTTTGGCACGTGTGGACGCTTTTTTAAAAAATTTTGAACCGATAATATCATCAAGCGACTTATATTCTAAGATATCAAGGACCGAAGGGCTAATTTCCTGTACAATGCCTTTAATGTCGATTCTGAAAAATATTTCCTGCATTCCCTGCAGGAAAGTGTTTTCCTGGATAGGGCTCCTGTTGTACGTTAACGCATTTTTAAAGGTTACCAGGAAAACCTTCTCGTTTTCTATCGGCCGTACCGTAATTTGACAATTCTTTTTGATTCCGGATTTGAGCGACATGGTGCATTGAAACAGAAACGGAGTCTCCTCATGAGGGGGTAACCACTTTGAATAAGTATTAAAAAAAATGGCCTTGTCTTTTTTATCAATATAATCGACCAGGTTATTTCTGCTTTGAGAAGGGTGGCCAAAGGCATCACGGAATAGAGAACTAAAAGCCACGATCCGAAAAGTGTTGTTAGACACTATCGCCGGGCTTTGCAATCCCTTGAAATAGGACTCAAATTTTTCAGAAACGCTCTTCAGATGGGCTTGCTGCATATTTTTGTACATTTCATTATAGTTATTATTTCCCAAACCGTTAATGGTTTTATCAACATAAGGAGTTATATCACATGGTGGCACGAGGGCGCAAAACTCTATTGATGGTCCCCAATCCACCACCTATAAAAAAACCCGTTACGCTTGATGAATCAAGCAGATAGAGTATTTGTGCGACCAAAAATATATCATCAACGGGGTGAAACAAAGTATGTCACAGGGTGTGTTACCATTATAGTGGGAAATCCAAGCACCAGGAAAAAAATGAACGCCTGCTCCCAGTTGTGTTGGAAGCCCATCGTATATCAAAGGGAAGCTACAGGGCCAGAAGAATGGCTGATGCAATCAAGGATCATGGAATCCACTATGGTCGATTAGGGCTAAAATGCTGATGCCCATGTCTGGCGTTACTACAAAACAAAAAAAGGAATTCAGAGTACAACAGATAGCAACCATAATTTGCCTGTGGCACCAAATCTATTAAATCGAGATTTTAAGGCCGCAGAACCCAATCGGATTTGGGTCGGTGATATCACCTATGTCTGGACTGCTGAAGGCTGGCTGTACCTGGCTGTTGTTCTTGATTTATTTTCAATGAAGATAGTTGACTGGGCAATGAGTAGCAGAATTAATAAAGACCTTGTCATTGATTCCATCACGATGGCCACTGGCCGCCGAGAAATATCCCCTGGCCTTATCTTTCATTCTAATCGGGGTAGCCAGTACTGTAGCAAAAAATTTCAAAAAATTCTTTGTAAACACAACATATTACCCAGCATGAGTCGGAAAGGGGATTGTTGGGATAATGCCGTTGCTGAAAGCTTTTTTGGAAGCCTGAAGACTGAACGGGTCTTCGGTTCAAACTATAAAACTCGAGAAGATGCCAGGCGAGATATCTTTGACTATATTGAAATGTTTTATAACTGTCACCGGCGCCATTCGTTCATAGGTAATAAAAGTCCACAAAAATGGGGACTTTTGTGGGAAAGTGTGTCTGCAGACCATTTTTTCAAGGATTTATCATAATCCTCAAACATATACAGTTCAAGGAAATGACCAAATGCCGGAACAAGATTGTAACAAAGGGTTTTGGTCTTTAGCCTCGGAATATTTAAGGCCTTGGCTATGGCTTTTACCATTCTGGGCTTTTCTGGTTGACTAATTTTAGTATCAATATTTTCTTGTTTAATTTAATATTATAGCAATCGATTCCCTCTAATTTAATTGAACCATTTTTTCACGGGGAGCATCTTCTTCAAGGATGTACGGAGAAACATCTCGGCATTCATCCCACCCGATAGCCCGGCAATAATCTGTATTGAACCAGGTATCAATGATGGTATCATGCCCGTCTCTTACCGTAGCAAAATTCTGGATCGAAGACTGAACCTGGTCAAAGATATCGATCATTTTTTTGGGTTCCGTTAATATCTGTTCTGCCAGAAGTTCAGGATCAAGAAGAGGCCCGGTCATCTTTTTGCACTCATCATTAATCAGTCTTAAGGCGTCGTCAATCGCCTGACAGCACTCCGGATATGTGAACAAAGGACAGCCAATTCCTGTGAACCAGACAATTGACTGCAGACCGTGGTTTAACTTCTCTCTGACTTTTTTACGTTTATCAGGTTTAACCTGACCGAGCCATTTCTTTGATACCTGGAAATGTCCCAAATCAAGTTTTTTACGCAAAACATCAAATTCGGTGAGTTTCACAATTTTCTTCCCATCAACAAACACCTCGGCGGGGAACACCTCGCTTTTAACTGTCTTAACGTCCCTTGCAGCTTGAATGATGTTTTCACACGCAAAGGACGCAAGGTCTAATATATCTTTAACTCCGTATGGACCAACCATATCAATTACCCCTTTAAAATCATCTAAAAAATCAATATTCCGGTTTGCTGTCCAGATCCTGACTATTATCAAGATCTACACGCAAAACGACTTTCCCATTATGGTCTTCTATATTAATCTCCAAATCATCAATTGCGTTTTGCAGAGCTTCCCGGATCCCAAACGCTTCGACAATATCTTCTTCTCCTGCTTGTTCTGTTGCCTTATCCATGTGTTTGTCACAGCTTAAGCAAAGTGTGCCTTCATCTCCTTTTGTGAAAGCAAAATCTGTATCAAGTGTTTTTACAATATGATGGATTTGTGCCTCAATCGACTGTTCGTTGTCATCCAGTTGGGCATCAAGATCTGTTGCCATGGATGTTTGAGGCCAGGTTGACTTATCAGGGAACCAGGCCGCTTGGGGCTGATTGCCCTGGACAAATTCGATAACGGTATTAACCAGACGGGTGGCATGGGTTGTCTGACTGACGATATGCTTGGGATTTTCGACAAGTTGCTTGTCCCAGCATTTCTGGTATGTCGGGTCAACATTCATTTTGTATGGCAACCCTAAGGTCCGACTGGCCACAAGAGAAAAGGCTTCTGCGCGGAGCTCTTCTGCAGCCTGGTTTAAAATGCCTTCGCCGATTCGGCTTGGGCCCTCGAATCTGCCTTCCCTGGTTTTAGAGCCCGTGGCTGAATACCACTGACGAAGCAGGCTTGCCGTATAGGCTTCAGGACTGTCAAAAACCCTTTTGGCAGGCATATGAATGGTGTCTGTTCCCACGGTGTATACCGCATCTTTTGTCCCGTGGGCCACTTTAATGGCTGAGGCCTCAACCAGTCGTTCCACCATATCGCTGTTTTGCCAGTCAATAGGCTCAAAAAAAACTTCCGGATCCGGTGCATTATTAATCTGTGATGCATGAAAAACAGATTTGGGCCGAAAAAAAATAGTCTTACCTTCATCTCCTTGAAAAATAGCATCCTGTTCGTCTGCAAACATGATCTGCTCTTCCAGTTTATCATCACTTGTACCGGGAGACGGTATTTTAATCTCAACCGGATCGAGGATTTGCACCCCATTCCCCCCTTTCATTACATGAGTTTTCTCCCCCAGTTTTGAGGCCTGGTTAAATTTACAAAACCTGGCATCACTCAAATCGTTATCCAGCATGTGCTGGGTTAGAACAAAACTATTGATGCCGGTAAACACATGGCCTGTCACAGGATTATACGGCAACATGGTTGACGGTTGAGCCTTTTTGCCATTGTGCCCGGACAACAGATCAATCGTTTTACTGGCATACGTTTGATAGAAGGCCTCCAGATTCTTTTGGGTCTGGGCTCTGAATTCTGATTTATATTCTGAGGAATACGCGGGTCGCGTGTATCCGGAATAAGTGTTAGCGTTCCTGGCCCTCATTCTCCCTCCCTGTATTTGATCGACTTTGGTTGGTCAGTCCTAACGATTCTGCCTCTTCCACTGTGAGTGGCCCCATTAAATCAGTGCCCCCCTCTTTGTTGTCTTCTGTCATGTGCATTGCCCTCTATAATTTAGCTAAACTATATATTAAAACAATCAAAATTTGCAATTCTTTTTTTCAAAGAGCAGCAACTTTCTGCCATTCAGGAAAACTTTTTTTAGGTCTTCCGATTAAGTATCCCTGCATGTTAAAGCACCCCATTTTCTCTAATAAAGCGCCTTGAGTTCTCGTTTCAACTCCTTCTGCAATGCATTCAAGGCCCATTGCACGGGCAAGGCCTATGGTTGCCTGGATAATCAAAGCCCCTTTTTTGGTTTCAATGTTTTGAACAAATACTTTATCAATTTTAATCCGATCAAGAGACAGCACCCTTAATAGCTCAAAGGTATTATATTCCATTCCAAAGTCGTCAAGAGAGACTATAATCCCACGATCCCGTACAGACTGAATAATTGTATTCACCCGGGTTAAATTCTCTTTGCTTATAATATTATTTTCTGTGATCTCCAGTTCAAGGAATTTAGGGTTGATACCGCTTTCAATAAGAACCTGATCAAGGTCTTTCATAAAACTTTTGTTTAAGAGATAAGTTGTGGAGATGTTTACTGCGGTCCGGACCCTTTTACCTTCACCCTGCCAGACGATGTTCTGCCGGCATGCTTCATATAACGTCCATTTACAAATTTGATCCATCATGCCTTCAGCTTCAGTCATGGGAAGAAACTCCAGAGGCATAATTATTCTTTGCTCTTTTTTAGACTGCCACCGTATTAAAGCCTCAACTCCTATATATTCCCCGGTACTGGTATTTATTTGCGGTTGATAGACCAGAAAAAATTCATTATTGGCCAGGGCCTTTTCTATAGATTGCCTAAGACCGATATTCAGAGCCAGACGGGTTGCCTGATATGCTTTTTGGGCCAGAACCTGTAAAGATCTGCCGTCTTCAGGGTAAAATACGACTCCGGCTTTGCATTTAAAGGCCTGCTCAATGCTTTTAACGGCATCATTGAGTTTGGATGATTCTTTGCCACAGTTGGAAAGAACGATTAATTGTTTGTCACTTAACCAGACTTGAATATCCGTAGCGTTAAAAATACGGTTGATCTCACAGGTTAAATCATCAGTTTCAGGACTGTTGGTTCCCGGCTCAAGATCAAAAAGAATTAGAGCAAACTTTTTTTGAGACGGTGCAATCGCCTGGAGAAGTGTCCCCGGCCGAAAATCAATAATGTTAGACTCGCTCATGGGTATAAATCCATCCTTTTTTCGTTAAATTATACAAACAGACAATAATGATACAAAGATTTCTTGTGATTAATAGCATCAGGTTACCCGGGGGCTTGCCCTGTGCAAAACACCCGCATGGAATCTGCAATTTGATATGCATTGCATACCAAATGACTCCTGTAAATAAGCAGGTTAGAACGGTGATGATGATCAACACCTCCTTTTCTTTGATCCCGATGATGAGCAATCCACCGGACAGTATTTCTATATACGGCAGACCACAGGCAATGACCTTACTTGAAAAAGGTCCGGTTAATTGATACCCCATAATTGTGGCGAGAAACCCTTGTATATCCATAGCCTTGATTAAGCCTGCATACACAAAAAGCCCTCCGACACTGATGCAAAGGCCTCGATGCAGGTTAGCTGTCCGGAATAAACTTCGGGTACCCGTAAATTTCAAATGGATCCTCCTTGGTGATTTCCTGTTTACAAAAACATGTAGTTTTTTCGTTATCCTTTAAGTTACCGTTGAATGCGTCAACCACAAGGTCTTCACACTTCACCCAATGCTTAAACGCGCATATGGCCACATCGTTTTTCGGCAGGCCTCCGGGGCTATCGAATACTTCTTTTGCTTTTTTGGTCGGCAGGAACATTTGATGATCAATCAGGTTGCGCTTTTTGGCATTAATCAGTTGGGCAAGGGCCTGGGCACCTTTTTTTGTTTTTTCAAGCTTAAGGCTGATCGAGTCTTTTGGGGGTTTGGGCACCGGCAGCATGTCATTTATTCTCAGTTGCTGATGCTTTTTTAAGGGAGGATTGGCAAAAAAGGACCGTGCCCTAACAATCTTGCCCCTGAAAAACAGATGGAATTCACCTTCTACTTGCTCCTGTAAATCCCGGATATCCACCCTGCTGGCTTGAGCAACCTGGGTTTGGAGTTGGTCTTGATATGAAATTGAAGTTGCCCGGTTTTGACCGACAATAGAGCCGGAGGTTTGCATAACATGTGACTTTCCTGCAAGTTCTCTGGCAAGTTCAAATGTCTGCTTTGGGTCGTCAAGAGCCCCAAGGCTTTTGGTTTTAGCATTGGCTTCAATTTGTTGGGCGCAATGTTCATCTGCTTTATATAATCCTGCCCTATCCTGCGTACCGATAAGTGCCCCAACACCAAATCCACGCCCCTGGGTTAAAAATAATTCATACCCTTTTGTCTGGATGGCGGCATGTTCGTCTGTAACGCTTAAAAAAGGGACCCTGAGATCTATGGGTAAAGACTCCAATACGTCTTCAACAGTGCCCATGACCTTATCACCAAGGCATGAGGTTAGAGCATTCTTCAGGCCGGACAGATTTATTTGGCCTATGTTTTCTGTCTCCTGGAGGGTTTTTTCAACGCTGGGTATCATAACGCATAAAATACGTCTATTTCTGAGGACATCCTGCAGATCGATTTCACCGCGTTCGGTTTTATAAATATGGCCGTATGTGTCGCTTAAACTTGCTAAAAACAAACTAAAATATCCTCTGGCATAAGAAAATTGTTCGTTGAGGTTTTTACCTTGTTTTTCAATGGATTTACCCTCCTGCCAGCCAACTGAAGTCAGAAACTGTTTTATTGCATTACGGGTTGTGGCAGATAATGATTGATCCTGAACAACTTCAAGCATTTTGGGAAGAGTTAATAGCTCCCTGAGTCGAGTGATATCAAATTCCCAGTCCCCATTATCCCTTTTTTCTACTGCCGCATACATAGCCGCTGTTACCAGAACCTGGGCATTTTGCCCGAATATGGCATTGCCGCTATCACTGGAGGTTTTAATGGTGGCCGCAACAAACTGGGTTAAACTTTCTGCAGACCCATAGTTTAGTGGATTATTGGTATTAGTTATTTTTTTTGGATGATACTCTCTGGGCGGTTTGCTGCTGACACCATAGTTCAAGACTCTAAAATCATGATCCCGACCAACAAATCTTGCCAGGGTATATATTTGAAATGCAAGTTTCAAGGCCGCTTTTGCATCAATATAAGATAAGCCGCCACCCATGGCCAGGGCATTGAATGACAAAGAAACAAGATTCTCTGTTTTACCGGCCCCTGTCGAGCCATACATCAAATGGTGTGTTAAGACATCTCTGAAAGCAAGCCAAAGTTCTTTTTGTGTATTCCGCTCATTGCCCAGATAGAATACACCTGATGCCTTATGATAATTTCTCCCGTCAGGCATCCGGTCCCCATAATCTTTCTTTTTAAAAGTTGAAGGCAGTCTTAACGGCAATATATCCCGGGAATAGGCAAGATTTCTAAAAAACGTATATAAACCGCCAAGCAAAAGGCACAAAAGAGTCATTGCCGGCACGAACAACGGTATGAGCATAAGAGAGATCATGATGGTAAGATAAACAACCTGGTTGCCCATCCCTGCAACCATCCTGACAAGAAGAGGTCTTGTATCCCTTAGCAGGTCCTGCCGTTTTAATACGTACCGTTCTTCAAGACCATGAAATTTATGCTGTTTGCTAAACATCCTGCCAGTCCCTTGGTGGCGCCATCCAGCCTGTTTTTATCATTTTCTTTTCAAGGCCCTCCACTGCACAGGCCACTTCAGGTTCCATCAGGCTTTGTCTGGCCGCATTCTCAGCTTCATAATGGGTCCAGGCCCCTGATCCTTCCACCCAGGGTTCACGGCCTCCCATTTGGTTCAGGATATTAAATAATAAATGGTTGACCGGTCGTAACCAGATAAAACGGCTAGAAGAAAAAACACCGTGTTTGGTTTTGGCATGGTCTTCAAACAATGCGATCAAATAGGGATGAAGGTAAGCTTTATGATGATTTGTATGATATGCCAGATCCTCATTGGACTGATAATTTTTGATCAGTTTGTCCGCCCCTTTGATGCTGATTTTAAAAGGCTCACCTTCGTTGTCCGGTTCAACAAAGGAGACTGCCATGTGATCCAAGAGCTTAAAACCCGAGTCTTTATCCCCTGCCCCAATGGCCATGAATGCTGCAATAAGGCCTTTGATATAATCCGGGAGATCGTTGGTACCTGTAAATTTGGGGCCGACCTGTTTCATAAAAAGGTGTTTAGCCTTTTCTTTATCCACGGTAATGCCGTGGTTGTGATCTTTTTCTATAATCTTTGACCGTAGGTTAGGCAAGCCGTGGCGGTCTATCAGGTGCCGTTTGGCTATGGGTTTACCCTTTTTGTTTAAAAGCAATTTATTCTCAGCCACAAACTGGATGACCATTCTGGGGCTTCTCCATGGGCCTTTATCATATGGTTCATCCAGAATACTGCGTTTTCTGTTGGCTATGGGAGCCATGTATGGAAATTCTTTCACGTTGTTTTTAATCAGAGTGGTCATTGTAAATATTCTGCGGTAATGGTCAGAAGCCTTATGCTTTGACACAAAACCCCAGGCAACAAAACCGCCGAGAATAGGGATTACAATCCATCTGATATACTGGCCCACATAAGAAAACAGCCCCGTAATCTTGGGCCAGGTAAAGTCCCATGGATCTTTCTCTCCAAGTTTTATGTAAGCGTATGCGGCCTCGTCCCCAACAGATCCTGGCACCTGAGCAAGAGCATATAATTGGACTCTGTTGAATTCGACCAGGGCACAGTTAATGGGCCCGGCGTTTCTTTGATAATACAGGGTAGCCAAAAAGAAGATAACGATGACGGCACCAATGCCCATTAGCAAATCCGTCGTGAAATCATTGCTACCATGTCCCTGACTCTTCATGGCATCCACCCCACTTGTTTGTTTGCCCGGGCAATTAAGACGTCATAATCACGGATTGTTATAAGATTAGCCATAACTCTTTGGATATAGGGGTTTCCTTTTTCAGGATCTTTGGAATGATAATCACCTATGGCCTCCCAGATATTGCCGGTACGGTCCAGGTGTTTTCTCAGGATCCAGGCACTTACAAGCACGTTCAGGCAACCGTTGTTGCGCAACTGTACTTCTGTGATGTCCATTTCTCCCAAAGCCTCTGCCCAGACGGAGTTAATCTGCATAGGGCCGTTGTCACGGGTTTGATTCTTGTTGGTGGAATATTGCCCGACAGTACCGCCCTCAGTTATTAAAATACCGTAAAGGGCAGCAACAGGCAGATTCTTGTACCGTGCAGCTGCATGAATACATTCTCTTGTAATGGGTATCAGTTCCTCTGCGTGTGCCTCCTGGCGAATTACAAAAAAGAGACCCAGAAGTATAAGTAATAAATTTTTTAAGATCATTTTTTTAAAGCCCTTCTCTTTATGATTGCTATAATATACAATATAGCAAAAAACCTTTTCACAAAAGTACACAAGGAAAAAAAATGGAACCATCATCAATTTTAGATAGTGATCAGATCAAAAACTGGATACATGAGATGGGCATTGATGACCCTGACTTTTTTTATGACTATCCGACGAAACTTGAAACTCAGGAAGACTGGATATTTGATAAAGGATCCGCGTGTTGTGAGCAATTTTCTAAAATTACTGAAACGCTTTCTGATATGATGGACAGGTCTCCGGATAAAAAGGGTCCGATAATTAAAAAAAACGTAACCGCTTTTTTACGAATACTGGCGTACAGGAATATCTCTGCAAGTTTCAGGCTTTTATCTATTTTGCATAAGATCCAACCTTCTTTAACAGTCAAACATATGCCGGACCAACCAGGTCAATCACATTCAACCTGAAGCCATGTTGTTTTTAACCCATATTCAACTTCTATTGAAGACAGAGTGTCTTCGTAGAATTTTTGGTCAAAAGCGGCGGGATGAAATTATAATGCTATTAAAAGATGTGAAAGGTTAAAAAATGAAAAAGATTGTTTTATTGATTATGATAGTTACCCTGGGTTGCCCGGGGATATTGCCGGCCGCAAGTGGGGATAATTGTTGCCGGACTATTGATGAAATCATGGATAAGGCAGCAAAAGAATTCCGTGAGATGAGCATAACCGTGATGAAAGAATACATTAAAGAGCCTGAAACCGTGAATATTGAAGATTGTCTGTCCATGATTAATTCTATCTCACTTGGTTTTTCGTTCAGTCTGCCGTCATTGGATCAATTACTGGTGGTGGCCTGTGATTTTGCAAAAGGCCAAATAGAAAGCAAATTAGATGAGATAACCAGTAAAATAGAAAGCAAGTATTCCTTTGAGGCATATGGCTTTGGCGTTGGCGCAGAATTTGAGCTTGGGACAGACGGTAAAAGTAACATTGATGTTGATTTTGAAGTCCACGACATCTCAGGTGAGATTGTGGACTCTATCTGGAGTTCTATTCAATAATTACGCGTGGGGAATAGGGTACCGCCCAGGCACTTGCGAAAATGCATGCTAAAAGATGCTAATATTCAGTTCCAAGGGTGCATATTGAATTCCTCAATATGCTTAACTTTTTTGGACTCAGATGATAGTTCAGACAGGGATAATTACCGTTGACCACAAAAAACTGAGTCTGTCATAAAATAACAAATAAAGGTAAGAACCGTTAATTGATAATCGATTGAAACGATATACTGGAGGTAGGTCGGATTATTCGTAGGAAACCGTGAGCGAGAAAATATTTTTTTCTTGTTAAGTGCGGAGTGTTTTTTTATTGACTTACTTTCTCATAGGCGTTGACCCGAACTGGGACCCATCTTCTGATTTAAAAACCGGATTTATTATGCTATAGTCGTTTCATCTGAATCGTTGCAACAAAACCAGGATTAATCTTTTTATAAAAGGTGGCCTTAAAATCCATACCTATTGTCTTGGATACAAGGCATGACAGATGATGATACCGTCTTTTCTAAAATATCCGGGTATTATTCTGTTGGGGATGTTGCTTTTTCTGGGGTGCTTATCAAAACATCCAGGTGAAGCGGAAAACTCCGACCTTAGGATATATCCGGCCCCCTACCGGATGTTTGTCTCTTCACTTCAACTTGAGGACAGCGTTCCACTACAATATTTTAAAAAATCTGAAGTGCGGGAGTATAAGACAGGTCCTCTTCCTAAAGGGCTGGACGAGAATGCACTCCTTATTTTTTCTTCGAGATTTTCCATCCCATTGCACTGGACGGATAAACCGCTGTTGCTTTTCATTCCCGCCACCCCATATCCCATGGAGATAAGGGTGAACGGATATCTGGTATTCGCAAGCGGTATCATGACATCCAGAACCCACCTGGACAAGTATTACGGAGAAAGGGAATTTATTTCTCCCAAAATTCTCCGCTATGATGATAAAAATGATGTGTCCATTAAAATTGTCCCAAGAGAACTAAGAACTGAGTTGCCCCAGATTTTCTTTGGGGAATACAGGGATATTTCCGCAAGAACAGTATGGTACAGCATTGGCCAGTATAATCTGGTCTTTGGATTTTCCATGATCAGTTTTTTTTTCTGCTTCATGTTTGCCATTCTCTGGGCAGGCACCGGTTTTCAAAATCTAAGCCAGATCTATTTCTCCCTGACCTGTTTTTTGCTTGGGACGGCTTATTTTCATATGTTCTTTGCAAATGCCAATTTTGGCGGGCTATTCCTGTGGCAGTTGTCCCGTTTCAGTTTTACCGCATCCATTATCACTGTATTTTTCTTTATCATGGATTTTATCGGGATAAAATCATGGACCCGAAATCCGCTTCCAAATTTGACCGGCCTGGCTGTAATCGCCATTTTGGGTATTCTGTTTTTTAACCAGGAAAATAAACATGAGGTCCAAAGCCTTTTTTCCATCACATCCCGATTAGTCATCGGACCGGGGTTATTTATCATTCCAGTGCTCATGGTGTGGGACTACATACGTCATAAACGGATTGAATCGATTCTTATCCTGGTATCCTTTACCATCACAGCCGCTGCAGCGCTAAGGGATTTACACTATACCCGGCACTTTTTGCAGGCAGACATCTGGAGTCTTCCCATAGGCTACATGGCAATGGAGATTGGTATTGTTCTGGTGCTGACACTGGAGCAGAAAAGACTGTTCACGACCATTGCACGGCAAAAACGAAATGCGGAACAGATGAATCAGGAACTTGTCCTGGCCAAAGAAAAAGCCGAAACCGCAAATGAGGCAAAAAGCCGTTTTCTTGCCACCATGAGCCATGAAATCAGGACCCCGATGAACGGACTTATCGGAATGAACAGACTCCTGATGGACACAGAGATGACAACGGAGCAGGCAGGGTATGCCATGGCTACAAAAGAAAGCGCGGAATCCCTGCTGACACTGATCAATGATATTCTTGATTTTTCAAAAATTGAAGCGGGAAGGATGGATATTGAAGAGATTGATTTCAACCTTCACACCCTTTTAAACAACTTTACCTATACCATGGGATTTCGGGCCAGGGAAAGAGGCTTAACCCTGATATTTGAACCAGACCCCCGGATTCCAGCCTTTGTAAAAGGAGATCCGAGCCGGTTGCGGCAGGTGCTGACCAACCTGGTGGAAAATGCCATTAAGTTCACCCAGCAAGGCCAAATTCGAATTTGCACTAACTTGGAAGCCGAAGAAAACGATTGTCTGATCATCAAATTTGCCATCAGGGACTCAGGTATCGGCATTCCAAAGACCAAGCTGGATCTTCTGTTCAATGATTTTACCCAGTTGGATTCTTCGGACTCACGCAAATACGGCGGCACCGGTCTTGGACTTGCCATATGCAAAGAATTGACAGAACTTATGGGCGGTTCGATCCAAGTGACCAGCACACCTGAAAAAGGGACTGTTTTTTCTTTTACGGTTCGGGTTAAAGCCGCCTCGAAAAAAACCACGATCCAGGTATCAGAAGGCATTACCGGATTAAAGGTGTTAATCATTGACCCGACCCCTCATTCGGGAAAAACCATGTGCCAAACCATAGAGACATGGTCCCTGCCCGTTGAGTTAACTTTGGACGCCCAGCAGGGGATAGAGACTCTCAAGGAAGCCAGTGCCTGCAACACCCCCTTTCATGTGGTCATTTTTGACGAAGATCTACCGGACATGAGTGGTATTGGGCTGGTAAAAGCCATTCACCAAAGCCAAGATATAGAACCGGTTTTCCTGGTAGCGGTGACCACATCGGGCCTCCGTGGTGATGCCGATGCATACAAAGCCCAGGGGGTGGCCGCCTATTTTACCCGGCCTGTTATCCATTCCGATCTTTACAATTGCCTGCTCATGCTCAGCACAAACTCCCTGGAAAAAGATACCCGGCAGGAACTGATCACCCGCCACCGCATCCAGTCAATTAAAAATGAAGGGTATTGCCTTTTACTGGTTGAAGACCATCCCATAAATCAGCAGGTTGCCCGGGGGATGCTCAAAAAACTGGGATATAAAACAGATCTTGCTCCGGACGGTGAAAAGGCCATCAAAGCCCTTGAAACAAAGACGTACGACCTGGTGTTCATGGACTGTCAGATGCCGGTTATGGACGGATATAAGGCCACAGAGGCCATCCGGAATACGAACTCTTCCGTGTTGAACCCCAAAATCCCCATCATTGCCATGACAGCCAATGCCATGGCAGGTGACCGCGACAAATGCCTGGATGCAGGTATGAATGACTATATCCCCAAACCCATACGGCCGGAAATGCTCTCTGCCGTCCTGGAAAAATGGATCATACGGGATTGATTATCGACTGAATTTTATGATAAAAGATGAATCTGATTTATTTAACACAAGACAAAGAGACATGCTTCGAGGATGTACACGTCCTTCCTTCAATCAAAGAAATTATTTATGACATCTCACTCTGATTTACAAAAGACCATTGCCCAGGTCACGACACCTGCACTTGTAACCGAAACCGGTGACGGATTTAAGATTTCAAACAACACGGAAGTCTCACTGCCTTTAGCGGCCAACCAGGCATTTCTACCGGCCCTTATCCCCAAGGCCCTGGGGGATGCAGGATTTAAAAAACGACATGGATTGACCTATCCCTATGTGGCCGGTGCCATGGCAAACGGCATCGCTTCAGCCGACCTTGTAAAAACCATGGCTCAAAACGGAATGGTCGGTTTTTTCGGGGCAGGCGGCTTGAGTCTTGAGCGGATAGAGGCAACCATTCTTGAACTGAAGGATAGCTTGGGAAACAAGCCATTCGGATTCAACCTGATCCACAATTTAGTGGAGCCTGCCCTTGAAATGGCAACGGTAAAACTTTACCTCAAACACGGTATAACTCTTATTTCGGCTGCCGCCTTTATGCGGATGACTAAAGCCCTTGTCTATTATAGAGTTAAAGGCATCCACCGGGGAGAAGACGGCCATATTGTCACTCCGAATCATGTGATTGCCAAGGTGTCCAGGATTGAAATTGCCAGACAGTTTTTTGCCCCCCCACCTGTAAAACTGATCAATCAACTCCTGGAATCTGGAATGATCACAGATGAAGAGGCGGAACTATCCCAGGAAATCCCCATGGCCCAGGACCTGACGGCCGAGGCGGATTCAGGTGGTCATACGGACAATCGTCCTGCCCTTACCCTGCTGCCCACCATGATCTGCCTAAAGAACGAATACATGGAAAAATACAACTACCCCGTGCCTCTGTGCGTGGGAATGGGCGGCGGTATTGCAACCCCCGAATCTGCAGCAGCGGCCTTCGGTATGGGAGCGGCCTTCATTCTCACCGGAACGGTGAACCAGTCCTGTGTGGAAGCCGGAATATGCGAAGCAGTCAGAAAGCTTCTGTGCCAGGCAGAGCAGGCTGATGTTGCCATGGCACCGGCAGCGGATATGTTTGAAATCGGTGCCAGGGTCCAGGTGCTCAAACGGGGCACCCTGTTTGCCGTAAGGGCAGAAAAACTCTATCAGCTATATAAGAACCATGACAGCTTTGAACAGATCAACGACAGATCCAAAAAAGAAATAGAAGATAAATTCCTTCTGACGTCTTTTGAGGCGGCCTGGCAGTCTACCCGTGATTTCTTCCTTAACAGGGGATATGAAAAAGAGGTGGAACGGGCGGAACAGGATCCCAAACACAAGATGGCGCTGGTGTTCCGGTCGTATCTTGGCCAATCTTCCAGATGGGCCATTCAGGGAACCCCTGAAAGACGTATGGATTACCAAATTTGGTGCGGCCCAGCCATTGGAGCATTTAACCAATGGGTGAAAGGTACTTTCCTTGAGTCCCATGAAAACAGGTTTGCTGCGGTAGTGGCCCTGAACCTGCTTTTAGGTGCCTGCGTTTGTACACGTGCATCATTTTTAAGGTCCCAGGGAATATATCTGCCCGGGAACGCAGGCTCTTTTGCCCCCATGGAAAAAGAAGAGATTCTGCATGTAATCCAGTAAGGAACGTATCTATCAGAGCCCGAGCCTAAAAGGGCTCCGTGTAAAAGAAATGTCAGTTCCAATGTCAATGGATGATTTCACAGGGTTGACCCGTTATAGTCTTAAGTAACGTTAACCCCAAATAACCTGTTTTCAGCCATGACACGAAAAGCGAAAAATAAAACCCGTGAACCTATCGCCGTCATCGGGATGGGGTGTGTTTTCCCCGAATCCCGCAACCTGAAGGAGTATTGGCATCTTCTGTTCAACGGAATCGATGCCATAAAACCCATTCCTGAGGATTCTCACTGGCAGCTGAAAGATTATTACGATGCCGACCCTGGAAGACCGGATCATACCTATTGTACCCGGGGCGGATTCATACCCAAAATAGCATTTAATCCCCTAAGCTACGGTATCCCGCCCAATAATATTCAGGCCACGGATACCTCCCAGCTTCTCGGACT
>PIVQ01000324.1 GCA_003354055.1 Desulfobacteraceae bacterium
TTTTTTTCCGATAGCCTGGGATTGATCTGGTACACGCTGGACAAGCGCCATAGAGCGGTTGTCATGAAAAACATTCAAAAGGCCTATCCCGGTGAATTCTCCGAATCCCAGGCCGAAAGGTTCACAAAAAAGAATTTTAAGCATACCATCGGCATCATGTTTGAAGTCATCTGGTCCTATTCCCAGACACCGGAGCAATTATTTGAACATTTTACCATAAAAGGGATGTCACATCTTGACAAAGCACTGGCAAAAGGAAGAGGAGCCATAGGGCTGACCTGCCATATGGGGGTATTTGAACTCCATGTTGCCGGGATGGCCAAGACTGGGAAAAGCCCTTTTGTATTGTACCGAAAACTTGATTTGCCACCTTTGGAACGCTTGACCAAAGAGATGCGCGAGCGGTTTGGAAGCACCATGGTCCCATTGAAAAATGCATCAAAAAAAATTGAAGCCATGCTTTCAGAAGGTCACCTTGCCGTCACCCTGCTCGACCAGAATGTGGATTGGTACCAAGGCGCCTTTGTGGATTTTTTCGGCCGGCCCGCATGTACCAATAAGGGGCTTGCGAAATTGGCCATGAGGAGCAAAGCACCCGTGCTTCCGGGCTTTATCATGAAAAAGGACGGAAAGCATATTGTTGAAATATTTCCCGAAATTCCTGTTCAGGATACCGGAGATATGATCAAGGACCTTGAAAACAATACCCAGAGCTTTGTTTCTGCCATTGAAGCCATGGTTCGAAAATGCCCTGAACAATATTTCTGGGTTCACAACCGTTGGAAAACCAAACATTACAGCCCCCTTGATCCCGGCTAACAACAGCGGAGCGGCTTTCTAAAAGTACGGCATTTCAAATGGAAATACGCTGACAATTTTGTTGGCATGACCTCTTTACCTATTTTATCCTTTCAGCAACAAAGATGGCATATTTTATAAAAAAAGCCCCACAGCCCCCCCTGTTTCCATCTTTTTTCATCATGGCACGCCATTTGCTGAGTATATTCATACTTTTATAGGTATTGACTGAGTTGGCATTTATTGCGATTCTCAGAAATATGATCCTTTTGAATCGCTTTTGAGATTCGCTTTAAGTGTCAAATGAACTTTGGTCAAACCAGCCAACTATAACAAATAAAGAGGTTGCTTATGCCGACTGTCATTCATATCAGAAAAAAAACACCGATCATGGGCCACAGTACCTGGATGGAGCTCACAAAAACAGGTATCTCCAAACCCAGGAGCAGCGAATTAAAAAAATTGGACAGGGCTCTTGAAAAATACCATTTGAGAGAACATAGTGAGAGTTCTCTAAAGAAACTGGACAATAGATTCCAGACCTGGTGCAAAAAAGCCGGGGAACACCGATTCAAACAATCCCTTCGAAACCGATATGGCGCAGTTTCCCAGCTGGGACGGCAGATCACCGAGACCCTGTCTCCCGCCCCTTTTATCTTTATTGATAAGGAACTATCGGAAGCCATTGACTTCATGGAAAATGAGCAGATCAAGCTCAACCGCATGGTCTTTCTGGGCGCCCATGTGGTGTTGAAATCAGACACATATGAAGAGACGGCCAAAGAGATCAAGGACAACCTTGAAGACCTTAGAGATAATCTGGAGGAACTGACCGGAGAGGATCTGTCCCTTCCCTCAGGACCAAGCCTGCCTGACCTTAAGGATACCATCGGCCAGGATGTGGGCGAATTGTTCGGTGGAGAGCTCTCCTCAGTAATGCAATATCTTGGCGAAGAGTCCTTCAAGGGCGCTGCGGAGGATATTATCAGCGGCATGATCCCCATTTACGCCCAGCTCAAGGCAGGCGGAGAAATGGTCAAGGCCTGGGTTGATGTTGCCCAGAAACACTATAAAATACGAGATGTTGATAAAAAGAGCGACATCCTAAACCCCAAAGATCCGGCAGCCGCACTTGCGGCCATTATCAGACTGCTGAAAAGAGAACGGACAGTGCTGGTAAAGGATGCCACTGCCGCCACTGCAAGTTTTGCGTCAAGTGTAAGCACGGCCGCCCTGGACGGCGGTACGGTCAGCGGGGCCATTGTGGGCACGGCCACAGCCGTGGCCAACCTTGTCCAGTCCATTGTGGTTTTTGTCCGGGATATCAAGGAGATGAAATATGCCAATGCCCTGCTGGCAAAGGGCGTCACCCATCTTGGTATCTTCGAGGCCTGCCCCCTTTTGGGCTGCTATCTCTTCTGCCCGGAAAAGGCAGGATTCCAGTATTCCGCCTTCAGCGGACTGGTCAGACAGAGTTTTTCCTCCTGGGGCACCGAGGGGTATACCCAGCAGCTTGAGTTTGAAATCACCAAAAAACTGGGTACCATCAAAGAAGAGGCTGCACGGCTCATGGATGAATCCAGAATGACGGTTGTGGGCATCGGCAAAGGGACCATTGTGAAAGAGACCCGGTCCGTCAGGGATTCGGCAGTCCAGCGCATCAGTCTCAAAACGGTTAAAACAAGAGAAACCGATCCCCTGGACCGTATCCGGATGCTCCACCAGATCAGACGAAGATATTATCTGAAGTCCATAGAAAATTTTGACAAATCCATGCTCAAAAAAGTAGGAACCCGGGACAGAAGCGCCCTACTTTCCGCAATCCGGAATTTTGATAAATCCACCCTGAAATCCGTCATGACGAATGTTTATGACCCGACGACCGTAACCACCCAGGTACGGGACTTTGACAAATCCACTCTGAAATCCGTAAAAACAAAAACCCATGATCCGGTTGCAGAGCTGAAAAAATTCAACCTGGAAATCAAAAAATTCAGGCACCTGGACCATCTGCCCATGTCCCATACCATGTTCAACCGGGAGATGTTTGCCAAAAAAATATTTATGAAAGGGGCAATTCCCTGCACCTATGCAAGACACTTAATCACTCTGGATGAGTGGAAGTCTGCCAGCTCCATCCGGGGAATGCGGACCAAGCTGACCAAAACCATTGATGATGCTTTAAAAACGTATGAACGGGCAACCCAGAAAGCCCAAAAGGAATACAATGCCCACAAAATCAATACCCGGGTGACCAACCACAACATTGTCTTCCTGAAAAAAGGCAGGGATTGCATTACAGACAGGCTTGCAGCCCTAGGCTTGCTCAAGGCTGTCATTGCACACTGGCTGGATGTAAAAAAAGAACAGCTCACCAGCAAGCGCAGGCCCGCGGTTCACCAGTTGTTCCAATGTGTGACCCAGGAAGAGGAGGCCCTCTCCGCCCTCATGGATGTGATGGTGTTCTACTATGCCAGGGCCAATGAACTGGGCTGCTTGAGTTAGAAAACTCACATATTCAGCGGTAATCATCCGGCGGTAATCATCCGGCGGTCCACAGAAACACAGGGCTGCCGGATGACATTTTTTGTCTACCTGTACAAAAAATCCCGACCTATCTGTTATGCGAATTTTTAATATACTCTGTGACTGTTATCCATACTGAATTGGGGTAAACTTAAAAGAAATACCAGAACCTGAATATTTCTCTTTTTAAGGAGACCCGCGATGCCAACCCCAACAAATCTATTTGAGACAATCGTTACCCAATACCGGAACAAGGATGTGTTCGATAAGGCCAGAGACTATGCCTTTGACTATATGGATCAGATCCATGGTCAAGAAAATAAAAACCCCGAACAGGCCAGACCTGTTTTTCCCTCGCCGGAAACCCTGGCCGGTCTGGAAATATTTGATGAAAGCTTCCCTGAAGGTCAGGGTAACAGCCATGAGATACTTGATCTCCTGCACACCCACGGCTCTCCGGCCACAGTGGCCCAGACCGGGGGACGGTATTTCGGCTTTGTAAACGGTGCAGCCTTTCCAGTTGCCTTAGGCGCCAAATGGCTGGCCGATGTCTGGGATCAGAATGCAGGTCTTAATGTAATTTCCCCCATTGCCGCCCACCTGGAAAAAGTCTGCGAAACCTGGCTTAAAGATCTGTTCGGCCTTCCTGCAGCCACTGTGGCAGGATTTGTCAGCGGCACTTCTGCCGCCACCCTCTGCGGATTGGTGGCAGCCAGAAATCATATATTGTCAAATATGGGATGGGATATCCGGACAAAAGGCCTCTTTAATGCCCCCAGGCCCAGGGTAATCCTCGGGGATCAGGCCCACTCCACGGTCTTCAAGGCGTTATCGCTTATCGGTTTTGGTATGGATGATCTGGAAAGGGTGCCCTGTGACGATCAGGGCAGGATGCGGGCGGATAAACTGCCGGATATCGATCAGACCTGCCTTGTCATTGTTCAGGCAGGCAATGTCAACACCGGCGCCTTTGATCCCCTGGAAGACATCTGCGACCGGGCAAAGGATGCCTGGATTCATGTGGACGGAGCATTCGGTCTGTGGGCAGCAGGTTCACCCGACTACAATTACCTTGTCCGGGGCATGGAAAAGGCAGATTCCTGGTCGGTGGATGCCCATAAAACCCTGAACACCCCCTACGACTCCGGCATTGTACTTTGCCGCCATCCGGAAGCCCTTGTCTCAGCCCTCCAGAACAGCGGGGACTATATCATCTATGGGGAGCAGCGGGACCCCATGCTCTACACCCCTGAAATGTCCAGAAGGGCCAGGGGAATTGAACTCTGGGCCACAATGAAATTTCTGGGTCGTTCCGGCATCCGGGACCTTGTCGACCAACTCTGCACCAAGGCTAAAAATATGGGGCAGCAATTAAAAGATGAGGGATTTATCCTTCACAATGAGGTGGTCTTCAACCAGGTACTGATCTCCTGCCCGGATGAAAATATAACAAAATCTCTACTGATCCATATTCAGGAAGACGGCACCTGCTGGTGCGGCAGTTCAGTCTGGGAAGGTAAAACCGCTATCAGGGTTTCTGTCTGCTCCTGGGCTACTACTGATGAGGATATCGATTTATCGGTAAAGGCTTTTGTCAGGGCCAGGGATAAGGCCATGGTAGGAATTTGAAAAAACGGAATCCAGCTATGCTGAAATAAAAAGGGGCTGAAAACACTCAGCCCCTTTTTTAATATCATTCAGAACAGTTTCTCTAAAACCGAAATATCACATTCGCTGAGAGCGTATCAATATCATCGTCGGCATTATACCTTACCCATTCGCCTGTAATTGCAAAATGTTTGTGAAGGTTGATCTGTAATCCGCCACCAAAGTAAAAATCAAATCCGTCATCTGAATCGGTAGCTCTATTTACACCGCTGGCAGTTGCCGTGGCCTCTGCATCCCAATAAAATCCGCCGATCTTGGCAAAAGGCTCAACCCACTTTAGATAGTCCTTTCCGGTAATTTTATCCAAAGGCGCTGAAAAAATGACCCCCAGTCCTGCTGCCCAAGCATCAACTTCCACATTTGCATTGTCTCTTGTGAATTGATAGGTTGTCCCATCCAGAACAAATGTATCTCCATTATTACCTTTTAGTGTGGATGTGCCGAAATCTGCATAGGAAAGTTCAAATCCGACATAAGGATTTAATTGATAACCACCAAACACTTTAAATCCACTATCTTCGTCATCCAAAGACGCTGTTCCGGTTAAATTTGATACACCAGTATCAAACTCACTCTCCAGATAACCAGCACCAAAAAACCACTTAGTATCTTTCTTATCAGAAGCACTATCTTCCCCGGCAGCAAAAACCGGATTTGAAACCAAAACCAACAACAGTACAACAATACCCATCAATTTCTTCATACTTCTCTCCTAAATAACAACTCAAATTCAATTCATTAACAGCCTAAAAACAAGCTCAACCAAGAGCAAAACCAGGTTTACTATACAAAACCGGGCAAATCAATCAGGGAAACCCTGATTTTTTCCGACTTTTTTAATTTAGGTTAAGAAAAAATGAAGATGAAATTTACCACCGGGAATTAATGTATTCGTGGGCCTCACTCATGCTCAGGGGAACGGATGATGCGCCGGCCCTGATATAAAAGGACTCTTTTCCATTCTCTTTGATATATACGGGACGTTCCCCTGGTTTGACAGTGATCTTGCAGACATCGCGGCCTTCCATGATCTGGATATCCGTGATGATGAATTTATGACTTTGCCGACCCAGATTCTGGGAAATCATACTGGAGAGTTTAAGCATGAACCCGTCACGGTTGGGTTTTCTCTGGAAAGACTTATAGTCCGCCTCAATTCCCACGGGTTCACCCGCATCGTTTATCCCGATGAACAGAGTACCTCCCCTGGCATTCATAAAGGCGGACATGGTTTTGATGATGACGGCCTCAATACGTTTATCTGGCTTTTCGGTCTGGATATTCCACCTTAAGGAGGACTTGAATTCCACCCAGTCGTTTTCTCCCTGGTCGATAATCTCCTGCCACTCGTCCCTGTTAAAAGGTTTATTTCCGGATTTTATCCGCCTTATTCTGGATTTGAGCCGATAAATATAAAGGGCAAAGCCGATGCAGCCGCCTAAGAGGACAACAATGGCGCTGATGATCCAATACCTGTACTGGACAATCAGCGGCGGTGGGCTGATACCCCATTTGCTGTAAAGTTCTTCTACTTCCGCTTTTGAAACCGTCTTAATCCCCTTGTTGATCATTGCCAGAAGGGGGGCATTGCCCTTGACCACACCGGCCCGAAGTTTTTCAGTGTACAGGGTCTGCAACATTCTGAACTTGGTCAGGGAATCATGCTCTGCCAGCAGGAAAATAGCATTGGGGAAATCCAGGGCATAGGCCTTGATCTTTCCAGCCAGAGCACTTTTAACAACCGCTTCGGAACCGGAAAACGTCTTTACCTTCACATTGGGGTGGCGGGTGTTCAGATAGGAAATCACATAATCTTCTTTGATCACGCCCACAGGGATTTTTTCGTTGAGGTCGGCAATGGATTCAATATCCATGTCCTGGCGCACATACAAATTGGTATGGATCTCCAGCATGGGATCTGAAAAATCCATAAAGGCTGCCCGCTCCTTGGAGTGAAAAAGGCCGATCATCATATCGGCTTCGCCTGTTTTGATCCGCTCAAGGCTTTTTGTCAGGTGACCGGGAATAAAGGTCATTTTCACATGGTTCTTTTCCCCCCACAGCGTCCAGAAATCAACGAGTACCCCAACGGTTTCACCCTTTTGATTTACATATGAATAAGGTCTATAATCCTTATAACATGCAATGGTAAGGGACTCGGCGCGGGCAGTGGCAAAAAATACCGTGCCGTAGCCGATGAGTATGGCCAGGAGTACCAGAATAATTTTCAGAACATTGGGGATCCGGCCTTTAATACTTCCTTTATTACTGTCAGGACCCGGACTCGGCTGGATAATTTTCAATTTTATATTATTCCACGGAATGGTTTTAGTTACGGCCTGTGGCCTGGATATATCAATCCCAATTCATATGTGAATTTCAATGGGAAGTCAAGATATCCCGACCCCGGGAGAGGCGATCTCCCACAGGGCCATAATCTTGGGATTCACCAGACTGCTTTTCCGGGCGCAGAGTCCGATTTCATAGGGCGGCAGCTCAGGCATCCCCCGCAGAATCTCCATATCCCCAACCAGAGGACTTTTTTCCAATACCAGCCGTGGCACAAGGCCCATACCGCATCCCAGGTTGACCAGGGCAATTATGGCCTCATGTCCGGCCACCCGGGAGTAGACATTGGGAACCACCTGATTTTGGGCAAACCACAGATCCATACGCTCCCGGCTCAAGCCGGTATCCGCCAG
>PIVQ01001122.1 GCA_003354055.1 Desulfobacteraceae bacterium
ACAGGCCTGGAAGGAATGGATCCCAGAAAATTCCTTCGCATGGCTGCATTGGGCATGGATGAAGAAATTTTGAATTCCAACTGGGGATGGATGTGCACCATGTGTACCCGGTGTATGTATGTCTGCCCCATGCAGATCAATATTCCGCAGCTGGTATTCAACGCCCGCGCCAGTTGGAAAAAAGAAGACAAGCCCAAAGGCATCACCGCATCCTGTGACATGGCTCTGAAAAACGATACCTGTTCCGCCATGGGTGCCAACGAAGAAGAC
Source organism: Desulfobacteraceae bacterium (assembly GCA_003354055.1). Next base: position 271 of record PIVQ01001122.1, read on the forward strand.
TTTCAGTTTGTTGTGGAAGACGTACTCGAAGAGTACCAAGAATCTCAGCCTGAATTTGCTGAAATGAAGGCAGATGTCAACAGGGAAGGGGCCTATTACTTCCTGAATCAGAACTCCAGGGAACCGGTTACCGAGCCCGATGAAATGGTACCCCTTTGGAAGATTCTGAATCTGGCCGGTGCGGATTGGACCTATGGCACCAAAGGCTGGGCCGCTGAAAACTATTGCCTTTTTTCCGCAGATAATGAAAACTGGGAAAAAATTGTCAGAACCAAGGTAAAAGCGGTGGAGGATCTAGGCTGTAAGGTCTGGCTCAACACCGAGTGAGGGCACGAACTCTTTGCAGTCCTGGTAGGACTGAAAAAATTCAACATCCCTCATAACTTTGAAATTAAATCCATCATTCAGCTCTATGCCGAATGGATCAGAGAGGGTAAACTCAAACCCTCCTCAGACTGGAACAAAGAGCGTCAGATCAAGTTTACGCTTCAGGATCCCTGCCAGTTGGTCAGAAAGACCCTGGGAGATCCGGTTGCCGAAGACATGAGATACGTAGTTAAGGCGGTTGTGGGTGAAGAAAATTTCATCGACATGACCCCCAATAAGTCCAATAACTTCTGCTGCGGTGGTGGCGGCGGTTTCCTCCAGTCAGGTTACCCGGAACAAAGACGGGCCTACGGCCAGACCAAGGCCAACCAGATCCTGGCAACCAAGGCGCCTTATTGCATCACACCTTGCCATAACTGCCATGCTCAGGTTCATGATATGTCGGAAATTAACGACCATGCCTGGGAAACCGTCCATCTCTGGACATTGCTTAACCTTTCCCTGGGCATTCTAGGCCCCAATGAGAGAGAATACCTTGGCGATGATCTCAAGGAAGTGGATATTTTCCATCCTGAATCAGCCATGTAATATACGACCGGCTGCCGGATGTTTCGGCGGGCCGGTCTGAATAAAAACTCCCAGACCCGGAAAAAGCTGTACTTGCTTTTTCCGGGTTTGTTTTTTTATTATGTGGGCCAGTGGGGTGCAGTTTTTTTAAAGTGGCCTCAAAGTATCAATAAAGATAAGGTTCTATGCCGTATCTGTTTGCCTCAGCTTGTTAATTGTGATAAGGAATTTGGATTATGACTCAGATTATCAGTATTGCAAACCAGAAAGGCGGGGTGGGCAAAACCACCACCGCAGTGAATCTCTCTGCTGCCCTGGCCAAGCTGGGGAAAAAGGTGTTGCTTGTTGATTGTGATTCCCAGGCCAATGCCACAACAGGATTGGGTATAGACAAACCCTCGCTTGAAGTTTCCCTCTACCAGGGACTAATCGGGGAGGCTGAGATTGAAGACATTATTCTGCCCACCATGCTGCCAAAGCTGATGATGGTTCCGGCCAATGTTGATCTGATCGGGTTTGAGGTGGAAATGATGTCTGCCCCGCGCAGGGAGGCCCGCCTGAAAGAACTTTTAGGAAAAGTCCCAGATACCTACGACTATATCATTATCGATTGTCCGCCGGCCTTAAGTCTTCTAACCCTTAATGCGTTTGCCGCCTGCGACTCTGTGTTAATTCCCCTTCAAAGTGAATTTTTTGCCCTGGAAGGTCTGGGGCAGCTGCTGGATAC
>PIVQ01000325.1 GCA_003354055.1 Desulfobacteraceae bacterium
CCGCCCGGTGCGAGGCAATCCCCGGCCTGATCAATGATGATCCGTATGGCATCCAGGCCGTCAGGCCCACCATCCAGGGCCAACCTGGGCTCATGATCTTTTATTTCAGGGGCAAGGGTCTCAACATCGGCCCTTGGAATATACGGCGGATTGGACAAAATAAGATTAAAACCTGATATTTTTGCCACAGCATCCAGCCAGGAACCCTGGAAAAAGTTAATCCGGGTTTCTGCAATATCTTGGGCATTGGCCTTGGCAGTGGCCAGGGGGAAGCCAGAGAGATCACTGGCAAAGTAGAGATGATCGGGACAGGCCTTGGCCAGGGATACGATAATGGCACCCGAGCCGACGCCAAGTTCAATGACACGGGCGGTACGCCCGGCGCCTTCACAGGACTTGAGATAGTCCATGGCGGTTTCCACCAGAACTTCGGTATCCGGTCTTGGAATCAATACGCCTGTACCCACCTTGAAGTTGGCCTCGAAGAACCCTTTTTCTCCTGTGATATAGGCCACAGGCTCCCGGTTGACCCTTCGCCTGATCAGGGTCTTAAACCCGGCAAGCTCCTGTTTTTCAAGGGGCCTGTCATGCTGGAGATAAAGATCCAAACGCCTCAGATCAAGGGTTTTGGACAAAAGGATTTCAGCGGTCAGCCTGGGACTGTCGATACTGTGATCGCCAAAATAGTCTTCGGTCCAGTTGAGTATGGTTTTAATAGTCCAGTCAGCCACGGGATCAGATAGAGAGGGGACTAACCCATCTCTTTGAGGGCTTCAGCCTGGTTATGGGTCCGCAACTCGTCAATAATCTCCTGGATATCCCCTTCCATGATATTGTCAAGCTTATACAGGGTCAAACCGATGCGATGATCTGTCATTCGGCCCTGGGGGAAATTGTAAGTCCGAATCCTGCCGGAACGGTCTCCGGTACCGACCTGACCTTTCCGTTCAGCGGCACGTTTGGCATCCTCTTCCCGGACCTTGGCGTCCAGTATCCTGGACTTCAGCACGCCCATGGCCTTGGCCCTGTTTTTGTGCTGGGACTTTTCATCCTGGCAGGTGGCGGTTACCCCGGTGGGAACATGGGTAATCCGGACCGCAGAATCGGTTGTGTTGACGGACTGACCACCCGGCCCTGACGACCTGAACACATCTATCTTCAAGTCAGCCGGATTGATGTCGATATCCACATCTTCAGCTTCAGGCAGAACCGCCACGGTCACGGCAGAGGTATGCACCCGGCCCTGGGTTTCAGTTTCAGGCACCCGCTGCACCCGGTGTGTACCACTTTCATATTTAAAGTCGGAATAGGCACCCTTACCACGGATCATGGACACGACTTCCTTGAACCCGCCTGCCGAGGAAGGATTCTTCTCAATGATTTCAATATTCCAATTTCTCGACTCGGCATACCTGGTATACATCCGGAACAGCTCTCCGGCAAATAGGCCGGCCTCTTCTCCGCCCGTACCGGCACGGATTTCCAGGATGACGTTTTTCCCGTCCCTCGGATCCTTGGGCATCAACAGAATATTGAGACTTTCATTCAGGGTTCTTATCTGGACCTCAAGGCCGGGAATCTCTTCCTTTGCCATGGCTCGCATTTCCGGATCATCGTCTCGGAGAAGCTCTTTAGCCTCTTCAAGCTCTTCCAGAGCCCCCTCATATTCCCGGAATACCGGCACAATCTTATTGAGTTCACCATGTTCTTTGAGGTATCCCTGGTATTTTTTCTGGTCACTGAGAACCTCAGGATCACTCAGCAGTTGCTCAATTTTGATAAACCGTTCTTCAATGCCTTTTAATTTTTCAATCATGATAGAAACGCCCTGGGTGGAAATTCAAAAAGGGGCACTTTTTTAAAAGCACCCCTTTAATCGATTGAAACGATAAAACTTAAACCAGCTTGCTTGCGTCAAACCCTGCGTATTTTTTCTTAAAACGGTCAATTCTACCTGCAGAGTCGACCAATTTTTGTTTCCCGGTGAAGAAAGGATGGCATTGGGAACAAATTTCAACCTTGATATTCTCTTTGGTGGATCCTACGTCAAAGCTGGCACCGCATGCACAGGATGCAGTTGTTTTTGTGTAGTTCGGGTGGATGTCTTTTTTCATGTTACACGTAACTCCTTGATCAGGCCTTCGTTATAAAAAGCCTTAAAATATTAAATAATCTTAAATTACCACTATTGTTTCTCTTATGAATTCATCAAATCAAGAAACTCTGCATTATCCTTTGTTCCTTGCATTTTTTCAAGTAAAAACTGCATACTGTCAACAGAATTTAAACTTGAGAGCAGTTTTCTTAAGATCCATACCCGGTTCAAAACTGTCGGATCGAGCAGCAGTTCTTCCTTTCTGGTACCGGACTTATTCATATCAATGGCTGGATAAACTCTTTTATCAGCAAGTTTTCTGTCCAGAACCAACTCCATATTACCGGTTCCCTTGAACTCTTCAAAGATAACCTCGTCCATCCGACTGCCGGTATCCACCAAAGCCGTGGCGATAATGGTCAGGCTGCCGCCTTCTTCAATGTTACGGGCCGCACCGAAAAAGCGTTTCGGACGATCCAGAGCGTTTGAATCCACGCCACCGGACAGGATCTTTCCCGAAGGCGGCATGACGGAGTTGTAGGCCCTGGCAAGACGGGTGATACTATCCAGAAGGATAACCACGTCATGACCCTGCTCTACGATTCTCTTAGCTTTTTCAATGACCATTTCCGCTACCTGAACATGACGTTCGGAAGGTTCATCAAAGGTGGAAGAGATAACTTCCGCATCCACGGACCGGGCCATGTCTGTTACTTCCTCAGGACGCTCATCAATGAGAACGATCATGGGAACGATATTTTTATGGGCCTTAATCATGGAATTGGCAATATTCTGCAAAAGCATTGTCTTACCGGCCTTGGGCGGAGACACAATGAGCCCGCGCTGACCGAATCCGATGGGACACATCATATCAATAACCCGGGTGGAATAGTTATCCGGCTCACACTCAAGATGCATCTTCCGCTCAGGGTACAGGGGCATCAGGTTATCAAAAAGAATGGTTTCCGCAGCCATATCAGGATTCAGAAAATTCACCGCCTCTACTTTGAGCAGGGCAAAGTACCGTTCGGAATCCTTTGGCTGGCGAACCTGGCCGGAGATAGTATCACCGGTTCTCAGATTGAACCGCCGGATCTGGGACGGGGATACATAGATATCATCAGGTCCCGGAAGGTAATTGTATCCCGCGGCCCGTAAAAATCCAAAACCATCCGGGAGAATCTCAAGGGTTCCCTCCCCGTAGATCTGACCGCTCTCCTCGATATTGGCCTGGAGCAGGGCAAAGATCAATTCCTGTTTCTTAAGTCCCCCAATTCCCTGGATATTGTACTTTTTAGCAAGCTGGGTCAGCTCACTGATTTTCATCTTATTGAGTTCTACAAGATTCATTCAGTCTCCCGATTTTCATTATATTTGCATATGAGTATATTAAGATTAGTGTGTTTAGGGATACCTTTTTGACAATACTTGCGGCCTAAGCAGCCTGCGGGAAAAAAAGATAGATTTTGAAGTACTTAATACAATAGGGTTAATTAATGCATTCTTATTTTTTTGTCAAGCGCTGTTTTACCAATTTTTCATACAGGCTTGAAACCGCGGAAAACAGGTCGCCGGCCTTTCCCTGATTATAGATCACATAATCCGCCCGTTTAATTTTTTCATGCTGGTCCATCTGCAGGGCCAACATTTTTTTAGCGGCAGTAAAATCCACATTGTCCCGGGCGCAAATCCGCTCAACCAGCTTTGCCTCAGATGTGGCCACAGCCACAATGACGTCAAAATAGGCTTCCATACCCAACTCAAAGAGGAGAGGCACCTCCACGGCACAGGCGTGCTCGTTCTGATAGTCGGCAGTTTGCATCTGCAGTTCCATCTCTTCTATAATAATAGGATGGAGAACACCTTCCAATTGTTTTCGCAAATCCGGGTGGCTCACAATTATTTTTCGCAATTTTGCCCGATCCAGACCATGCTTCTTATCCACCACATCAGAGCCGAATATTGATACCACCTTCTTATAGGCCTTTTGCCCGGGTTCCACCACCTGCCTTGCAATGCGGTCACAATCGAGGGTGATCAACCCTAATTGGTTAAAGACCTTACAGACAAGGCTTTTACCGGATCCTGCCGATCCTGTCACCCCGATTTTAAGTATTTTATTTTTCATCTATCCTCGATTTTGCCCATTTGAGATCCCCTATCCTGCTCATTTCATAGAATTTGACTTATAATATGGTGTTATGCTATTTTGCAACCCCGTTTTATAAAACGAACCTAAACCAGAAATATAAAGGAAACCAACACATGGAAAGAACATTATCCATTATCAAGCCCGACGGCGTTCAAAAAAATGTCATTGGCGAAGTTATCAAACGCTTTGAAAGCAACGGTATCAAAATTGCCGCCATGAAAATGATCCAACTGACCAAAACCCAGGCCGAAGGATTTTACGCCGTTCATAAAGAACGCCCCTTTTTCGGCAGCCTCACTGATTTCATGACCTCCGGCCCCATCGTTGTCATAGCGCTTGAGGGTGAAGATGTCATTGCCAAAAACAGAAAACTCATGGGCGCCACCAATTTTAAAGAAGCCGAAGAAGGCACCATTCGTAAAGACTATGCTACTGATATTGAAAAGAATGTGGTTCACGGCTCAGATGCCCCTGAAACCGCAGCTTTTGAAATCGGTTATTTTTTCAACGACCTTGAAATTCAGGTTCGTTAATCAGTAGCCCATCCGTTAGGAATCGTTACAAAATAACTTGATCTAAATTATTTCCAAAACCCCTTAAAAGACTGGGTATTTTGAAAACAAAAGATCAAGTAATTTTGGAGCCGATCCTTAGCTTCAGGTTCTGCCTGATCTTTCCCCCTGCCGAGATCTTTTTTCTGCAGGGGGATTTCTATTTTTGCCCGCCGGCGCCTCCTTAGGGGGCTATAGCCTTAGGGAATCAAAAGCTCAAATCCGGTTGTTTTGTCCAGCCTTCGGGTCCCGGTCGACCCCACAAGTTCATGAAGAATCACCTCCATAACCTGCCAGACCTTTACCCCGTTACGGATACAGCCGGTCGCGGTTGAGAACCCTCTGCCGCAGGCCATGTGCATATGAAGCACAGGCTCACCCGCCTCATCGGGAAACAGGGTGCCGGTGCCGGCCACTTCATGAACATTGTCCAGAACATGAGTTTTGGGCACGATGGTCTGGGCCCTGCCCTGTTCCGGCCCGGTCACAAGAGTGCTGCCGCGATCAGCACCACCCAATACAATCAGTGACGCTGCATTGATGCCCTGATCTTTTGCAAATTGTTCAATGGTCTCATGGACCACGTCTCCGTCTTCCAGGCGAATCACAAAGATCCGTCCGGATTTTGCCTCTGAATATTTCATTGATATGTTTGCCTTAAGATAAGTTTCAGGTATTGCCGATGTTCATTTTTCCGGTGCGGTATCCGGTAAGATCCAGGGAAATAAAGGTGAATCCGATAATTTTCAATGCGCCGGATATTTTTTTTCGCACTGCAGGAACCATTACAGTCGGAACATCATCGGCAAGCACCTCGATTCGGGCCAGGCTACCGTGGCACCTCACCCTGACCTGGAGAAACCCGAGATCATGCAGGACCTCTTCAGCCAGTTCAATCATCTCAAGTTTTTCCAGTGTAATAACCTCACCCGTGGGTATTCGGGTGGCCAGGCAAGACTGCGACGGCAGATCCCAGGTTGAAAGCCCCAATTGTCTTGAACACTCCCGGATCTCCTGTTTTGAAAACCCGGCCTTTACCAGAGGGGCCTTAAATCCCAGTTCTTTTGCCGCCTCAATACCAGGCCGGTAATCCCCCAGATCATCCAGATTAATACCGTGAACCAGGGTCTCAATCCCATGTTTCTTAGCTTCTTCCCTGATAGTCGAGAACCCCTGCAGCTTACAGAAATAACACCGCCTGTCATCATTGCAGACCACCTCCGGACAGTTCAAAATATCCAGATCATATAACAGATGCTCCACATCCATTTTCCCGGCTAACTCCAAAGCCCGCATTTTTTCCTTTTTGGTAAAAAAACGGGAGACAATGGTTATGGCCAAAATCTTTTCCAGACCGGCTGCGGCAGCTGCAGCCAATAAAAAGGCAGAGTCTGCCCCGCCTGAAAACGCAATGGCAAGTTGTTTGCGGCCCTTTAGCTCTGCTGTCAGGCAATCAAATTTTTTCTTGGATTCCCGGGATAACTCCGAAATATTAATGCTCATAAATATTAAACTTGGTTTTTGAATCGGTCAGAGCATCAATCCTGTCCTGATATGCCCTGCGCTTGATCAATACAGTAACAGCCATGTTCATCTCCTGGTAGATGTCATTTTATACCCTTCTATCATATTTCCCTTAGATTTACCAAATTTTCAATCAATATAATTCTTGACTTTGCAAATCACTTTGGTGTATAAACCCCAACGTTGATTCTGCTGGCTGATCGTCCAATTGGCAGGACTACGGACTCTGACTCCGTCAATTAAGGTTCAAATCCTTATCAGCCAGCCACTTCAACAAAGAGGCTTTCAGTGATTATCACTTGAAAGCCTTTTTTGCGTTCAAGGGTAGTTTTCACCATTTTTTTATTCAAGCCAAACCTGGGACAGCGGAGAAGAAACTTACACGTTATCGTGAGCACCTCGAAGCCCTCCCCCTGTAAACAGGCAGGAAGTGGTACCCACGCCATTTTTAAAACCTGAACGAACTGACAGGGTCCCCCCTGGCATTGAAAACGACAAGGCAGGTAGAAATTTTCTCATGCCCCTTGAAACCCGTCCCCTTGTCAGTAATGAGATGAAACGCTTTCAAAAGGAATTAGGTGCCCGGCTGACACCCTTGTCTTTGCCGTAATAACGACTAACATCACCTTGACAGATATCCGTGCGCTCACCGGCCTGTCTAGCCCCGAGTCATAGAGATCGCAGAATATTTAACCCGTCAATTGCTCCTCCAAAAACGGGAAACAATTATGTCCTGACTGAAACCACCCGGAAACGGTATGAGAATTCTCAAGCAAACAAAAATCAGTCTGGAGTCCAGTCGGAGGCTGGACAGGACCTGGCAAATATCGGACCGGCACCAAGTTACAATAATTGCCACCTGCTGGACAGAGAAGGCAGTACCGGATCTGCATGCCCTGATAGACTTAATGTCAGAGGATTGGTTTTCCCAAAGCCCTCATTTGACATTTTCCAGGCCTGATAGTAATTTGCATTACCACCTTTCAATCATAAGAAAAGAAAGGAATTCCATGTCTGTAAACAGAAGTTGCCATAGAATAGGTTAATTTTCTTTATTAAAAACTTAGGAAAAACAGTGCCCATAATTCAAACTCATCCCTCCCGTCAATTTTCTCTTTTTCCAGATCAGGAAAAGCCGCCTGAACAGCCTCACCTTGAAATACAAAAACAGAATGTTGAGACTGATGTCACCCGGGTTGTAAGTTCGGGGATAGTCATGCGCCCCATCTATGAATTGGAAGGTCGGCGCCTCCTGAACCAGGAAGAGAATCAGCACCTGGCCTGGGAACATCTGGATGTCATATGGCTGGCCTTTGCATTTCTGGATGTTATATCCGAAATGACGGAATATTCATCCGGGGTAAGCCGG
>PIVQ01000015.1 GCA_003354055.1 Desulfobacteraceae bacterium
CTGTCTCACGATAAACTACCGGATTTTTCTTATTTTATGATGCCTGGCTGTTTTGCGGTTAGGTAAAGAAACGTAGGATTCTTGTTGGGATCTCAGGTGAAATTACGAGCTTCTTTAGACTTAGGGAACCTGGATCTTGTTTTATTAAAGTCATTTCAAGGCTTAAATCTGAAAAGCTTTCTTCCAAAGTATAGATAGGGGCGACGACGCTCCAAGACTTATTTTTTGAACCGGTAATCTCTATCACGTCAAATTTGATACCCTCAGGATAGGGAATAAGAGTTCTCCCATAATCTGAAATTAATTTCTCGATTTCGGCAGCATTCAAATGCGCGCCCTGAGTCACAGTCTCAATTTCATGAAACTCTTTATTCAGGAGCATAGTATAGATCTTTTCAATTGTTTTATCGATCATATCTATTTTAACTCATAACGGTTGAGCCAACCAGCCGGGCCAACGCTTTTAGAACCTGCACCGTGTTTTTGGAAAACCGGGCAGATCATCCCGGTCTGGTTCGGCGATTGGTTATAATTCAATTTTGATCAACAATTTTCTCACCAACGTCCTAGACTATTTGCCCTTAATAGCCAGCTCAGCCAAAACATAAAGCATTGAATATTTTTAGGGATACTATCATCGAGATCAATTAATAATATATGTCTTGTTGGATTCTGTTTGATTGAGCCACAATTATGTCCATTACTGAATACATCCGAATGTAGTTCGCCTTTTTCATAAAATGAATCACCACGTCCTAAGTGATACTGTACATCATTATGTCTAACATTGTATTCAAATCCATATCCTAAAGGTTTTTCTGCAATTGCCTCAATGCCATGATTCAGGCGACAAAAATAACTACCCTCAGACCATTTTTCTCTTGAAAATGTGTAATTACCTTCCTTAACAAGAAGGACACCTTTAGGGCTAAAGTATGATGCTTTTAACGTTCCAAAATAATTTTTATTTTCATAAAAATGATAGGTTGGGACAAATAATTTTCTTACAACTGATAGCATTTGGATTTATAAATTATAACCATTTATTATCAGGTCAATTTTCCCTGATAAGTTGATATTAGAGTACAAATCGGGCATATTTTCCTTGTTTAAATTCGAACTTATTAAAAACTTCAAAAACCGAATTTATCGAAATAAATCTTTTTAGTAATTTGGAGATAATCATCTCCTGTAGAAAAATGCAACAGTACACTTATTATATTGGTACCATTCAGAATAATTGATGTTGTTATTTTGTGCGAGATTTTTAATCTATCTCACACATAATCACAGCTCCATTATTCTGGGGTAAACAGTTTCACTTTTGGAGGAAAAACTAAAAAATCAGCCTGATTTTCACCAAATAGGCGAAGCTCCCCATAAATCATAAGTACCATCCAATTGGGTGGTATTCTAGATGATCAATCTGCAATGCCGCAGTTGATATTTATAAGGAGCTTCGCCATGAAAAAGAGGAACATTTTTCAAAACCAAAGTCAAGAAATCCTAACGCTTTTCGAGAAGGCGATAGACAGATCCAGGGTAATGTGTGTCCCAATTGATTATGCAAAAAAAGAACATGTTGCAATGTTCTGCGATGGTAATGGAAAGATTATACGCAAACCGTTTGTAGTGAAAAATACGCCTGAAGGGAAAATTTTTCTGATTGAACAATTAGAAAAATCCTGCAGTCATCGTGGAATCTCTATTCAGCATGCTTTTTTGGGCGGTGAAGATTGCGGATCTTATGCCGACAATTTTATACAGGCTCTCCGTTCGGAGAATTGGCTGGTGGCCGGTGTGAATGCCTGTGATGCAAAAAAACAACGGGAAAATATGCAGGCAAGTACGGATCGTCTCGATTTATTGGGAATCTGCAAAATGCTCCTTAATTGCAGAGGGAACTGTTCCCCAGCCCAATCCGGGGTTTATTGGAACTTGAGAATGCTTGTCCGGCAAAGGCGTAAACTGGTCCATTTAACAACTGGGGTGAAGCATCGAATTCACAGCATTGCCGATAGGATTTTTCCTGGATTTTTAAATGAAAGAAAGAGTGGAATCCTTCCATTTTCAAAATGCTCATTAGCGCTGATGGCAGATCGGTTCAGCACACAGCAAATATGTCGGCGCCAACGTTCTACATTAACCAAACTGCTTGCCCGACATACAATTCAGCATCCGGATCTGTGCTCTAAAAAACTACAGGAATACGCCTCACAAGTTCTCAACCCACCAGGTGATTGGCTCGCTTCATTACAGATTTCATTGAAACAGCAAGTTAAGCTTCTGGTTTGTTTGCAGGAGAGTATCCAACATCTGGAAAAGGAAATTGCTGAGAATCTTGCAAAAACACCAGGGGCATTGCTTACCAGTATCCGGGGAATCGGTATTGTTTTGGCTGCCGGAGTAAGTGCAGAGATAGGAGATCCTGCCATACAAGGATCTGTCAATAATCTTGTTTCGTATGCAGGCATTATCCCTAGGGTAAAACAAACCGGTGGAACACAGGGAAAGCCCCAGGTAAAAAAAGTTGGGAAACGCTGTAACCGCATTCTAAAAGACTATGTCGTACAATCCGCTGTCCATATCGGTTTACAAGGTCCGGATGATTTAAAGGCGGATTATAAAAGGCGTGATGCTCAAGGGCAGCATGCTGATTTCGGTATCGCCAGAAGATACTTACGCTTGGCTATGAGTCTGATGCGTAACGGCCAAACCTATCTTCCCCGTTATCTGCGTAGTAAACAGGTTCCAATGAAAGAACGGGCGGAATACTATTCAAAAAATTGGCCAAAACTTCACGGAAAATGGAGGAAGGCGAAAACGGCTGAAATTGCGTTTGACAAGGCTTTGCCATTGGGGCAATGGCGTAATATGATAGAGGGAATTTATGGAATAGAACTCAGCTTATAAAATCAATTTGGGCTGTTTAGAATTTTTAAGCGTGGGTCCTGAAAGTTTTGCGGACAGGATGGCTATTATTATATTGTCGCAGGGTTTAGAATAAAAACTGAATTAATGACGGCTAACATTAGAATGCCTTACCATGTCCGCTCCAATTAAATAATCAATGGCTCAAAGGTGCTCTGATCCTTAACATATGAAAAAGAGATCTTGTCATACCAGTATGCCAAAATTGGACATTGGGACGTGGGATTCCACTTGTAATGCGAAATTTTCGGGGTCAATGTTTTAAAATGCTATTATGGCCTGATAATTCTTTTAAAAAAAACGATGCAAATCGAATGGAGGAGTACGGCCTAAAAACTAGTATGAAATCAGCCTTGATTTTACTCTGGTGCTCTATTTTGATTACTCTGAACCGGTGAAACTCAGGGGCCGCCGAGGCAAAGCCAACGTGAACCATGTTTTAGGCCCAAGACCATCCCAAGCGGTCCGCAGTGGCGAAGGGTTCGGCATTATTTTTTCTTGAATGAATATGCCATTTTTTTAAAATCAGAAATATAGTTTTCAATTTTATTCCTTTGGGCGTAACCTAACATTATGAAGTAGTCTGTTTCATCAAATAACGTTACTTGATAAACAAATAAGGACTCTTTGCTTTTTGCATGAGTGCTGTCTGCTATTATTTCAAAGCCAGATAGACCATTGATTGTAATTGGTTTTGATGTGCTAACCTGGATATTATTCATTGTTTTGATAGCTTTAACCCTTTGAGACGAAAACGCTTCCTTATCGTTTATAGCAAGTCCTTGGCTTATTGAAGAACCAACTATAAAGATTGGGTTAGGAGTTGGTTTTGGATCCAAAACGCCTCCTTCAGTTATCATAAGCATATTACTCACTCTTTTGGCAATTTTAAACTCTGAAGATTCTTCAATCATGAAGGTCAACCCTTCAAAAGGGTCAATTTGGTTCTCTATCCTTAAACTTGAGCTGAGGATTGAGCTTTTCATTTTCTCGGATAAATGTTGCTTAAGTTCTGCTGGGAATGTGGCAGTTACCATGGTTGTGTTCAACTCAGTTCCAAAGATATAAATCCACTTAAGGAACTGCGTTCCATAAGCCTCCTGGCTCAAGTGTAGTAACAGCCCCGAATTGGCTCTTTTCTGTATTTTTTCTCTTGAGATTAAAGACATACCCTGTGTGGCTGCGCCAGCTTCTGTGAACGCATCTGCAATTTTTGAAAGGGGGCCAGGCATTTCCGTAACCATAATGGATGAACCGGCCTCTTCCAAAATAAAGCCGGGAAAGTTATGGGCAAGTATAAATTCTGAGGGGGGGATGATGGTTGTTTTGGTGCCTGGGACAGCGGATCTTTCAGAGGCATATAGCGGTGAGCAAAAAAAAATACTAATAATTAGGATTTGAACTATAATGTTTTTCATGATTCTATTTCCTTGAAGCCTAATTGATGTGAGTCCTGATAGAATTTATCACCCGACAATTAACTGCATATTATGAATATATTTGAATGACATCCCACCTCGTTTGAATGCAAGTTGGGTAAAATCCAAAAATAAATTTGATGAAGATAATCATCCCTACCCGAAAAATGCAACAGTAAAGATAATACATAGTTTCGTTTTCCCTGGGAGCCGTGGAGACCTTGTCCGTCCAACTTGAATTTTAAAATCAACTTTTTGTATTAATCTATTTGCCCTGGTGGATCTTCGAAGTGGCAAGAGATTAATGTGCTAAGTTGAGTTTTAACGGTTGAATTAGCTGGCTGTTGGTAATTTCGGATTGATCGGGATTACTGTTTTGTCTACCAGTTCCATGAAAAGATCAGGATATTGGCCTGTAGGTTTCATTACTGATCGTCATTCTTCTTGAATTCAGGGTGGCGATCAAAAAAGCCCTCTAATCTTTCTAAAGAACCTCCACAGGCTGAGCACATAGGTTTCTTTGATATATCAGACACTTTTATCCGTCCACAATCAATACATTTGCAGTTTGTTATTTCATAATCACTTCTTACCTCTTTGATTATACAATATAGACAGAAAAGAAATAGACTGGGACTGACTATCCATTTGACGTTTGTCATATCCGTAGAAAACTCAGGATAAATCATCAAACCGACAACAGGATTTGGAACAACCATCATAACAATCGATAAAGCCATAAAGCTCAAGGCGAGTAGGATATTAGTAAATCTTTTTTTTCTCCAGAGCTCTTTAATGATATTGGATTTGGAATTTTGATTTGGGTTCATATCCACTTTAAAAGACCTCCGAAGGAAAAATTTGTATGAAAACTAAATCTTATGAAAATCAACTTAGTTGGAGAAAATCATTACCAGCTTGAGAATGCAAGTGTAAACTTATTACATAGATAAGCTTAGCGTACGAGAGTCAAGGATTATAGCATTGATCATGACCAGAATCTTAAATGAAAAAAGTTTCGATTTGTATCGATATCCTTAAAATTTCTCACTGTGGACTATGTCTATTAGGGCTGCCCCAAACGCTGAAAATCAAAAATTAAGACTATTATTAAAAAACCTCAGTTTTTCAAATCAAACCCCGACACAATATATTGGGGTTGAAGGAAATTGCATTTGGTTACGGGAAATTCTGATATTGCCTGCCAAATTTTCTGAGATTACGTGACGCGTTACATCCAACGTTGAATTCGGCACTGAGGGCTGGGCAGGCCGGAAGGCGGCATTAAATCGATGTTTTTTAAATGGTCTTGGCGAAGCTACGCAACAAAAAGCCGTGTCGCTTTTATTCACGGCTTTTGTGCAGTAAGCCTTAGACCATTTTAAAAACAGTGATAGCCGCCTCCGGTCTGACCGGCCCGGTGGCAGCCACCCGCAACCGTCATTACCTAAATGCAAATACTTAATAAAGACGGGCTAAAAAACATCCTTGAAGCAATTGGTCAGTGATGGTGATCGGGAAATACAAAAATTTGGTTTACTCCAACTCAGCCTTAAACTGACGGGTCATCAGCCGTTCATAAAGTGAAGGCCAGAACCTTGAGATGAGATACCCTAGTTTCCCGAAAAAGGTAAATACGAGCATTGGGCATTCCTGTTCCGCCCCTCTTCTGATCCGGGCAGCCACAAACTCCGGGGTCTGCTGACTGCCGATACGGGTCTGTTCGTGGGTGGCGGCATTTCCGTCTCCCCCTAAAGCCCGGGTCTGAAGATTGGTCTTGATAAACCCCGGGCAGACGATCATCACATGAACCCCTTTATGGCGGAGTTCACATCTAAGGGAGGTAAAGAATCCGTGCAGGGCATGCTTGGATGCGGCATAGCCGCAGCGCCCGAGTAAAGGAGCCACCCCTGCTATGGATTCATTTACAATTATGGCGCCTTGGTTCTCTATCAGGCTCGGCAATGCCGCCCGGGTCATGTAGACGGAGCCGAAAAAGTTGACCGCCATTACCTTTTCAATCACAGACACCTGCGTGACCTCAAACAGACTTCTCTGGGTGATACCGGCATTGTTGAACAGAAGATCAACAGCCCCAAAGTGCTCCAGGGTTTTGTCCACTGTTCTCTTGCAGGCCTGGTCATCTGTAACATCGCATTCAAGGGCAAGAACGGGAAAACCTTTGGATTCAAATTCTTCCCGGCGGGTTTTCAGCATGGGACCGTCCATGTCCACCATTACAATATTTGCCCCGGCCCCGGCAAACTCCAGGGCAGTGGCAAGACCTATGCCGGAGGCACCGCCGGTAATTAAAACGGTTTTACCCGAAAACTGCCTATCAGCCACAGACCACCTCCCCGGGCTGTCCCTTGATCCTGCTGAAGTAAAAGGCCGTGACAAGACCGGAAATAATGTGCCAGATTCCCCACCAGGCCACCAGGATAGCCATGCCGCCTAGACCGTTGAAGAAATTGAAGACCAGAATCAGGCCAAGAGCAGAATTCTGAATCCCGACTTCCACACAGACCGCCCGGCAATCCGCTTCAGGCAGTCCGAAAAGCCTTCCGGACCAATACCCGATATTCAGGGCCAGGGCATTGTGGAGCAGGACCGCAAACACAACCATGCCAACATAGGCCAGGAAGTGCTGCCAGTTCGCAGCCAGAGCGCCACAGACAATCACAATGAAAAACACCAGGGAAAAAATCTTAAACGGCTTTCTGACCTTTTCAGCCAGGGTTGGAAAATATCTGCCCATGCTCATGCCAAGGATAAGCGGAATGCCTAAGATGATGAACACGGTAATAAAGACATCTATAGGATTGAGATGTACCTGTTTGAGAATAGGTGCGGTGGATGGATTCAGCCCTCCCCAGAAGGAAATATTCAAAGGGGTCATCACAATAGCAACCACGGTGGATACTGCCGTCATACTGATGGACACGGCAGAATTCCCCTTTGATAAATATGTGATGATATTGGACAGGTTTCCTCCCGGGCAGGCTGCCACCAGCATCATGCCTAAGGCAATGGAGGGAAAGGGCTTGAGGATCATCACGAGCAGAAAGGTAAATGCCGGCAACAGAAGAAATTGTGCCACAAGCCCAATGGCAGGCGCCTTTGGGCTTGCGATGATCCGTTTAAAATCTTCAAAACGTAAGTCTAAGGCAACGCCGAGCATCATCAGGCCGATGGCCCCGTTAATGATGGCAATACCTGTCGGGTTGAAATTCAAGTGTACCTGGTCAAGTGTTACTGGATCCATGTCCTCTCACCTTTCCGGCCTGATCGACCGGCCTTATGTTCTGAAGATTTTAAAGTTTTAGGCTTTGTACGCTCCTATATTGGCCAGGGCCATGGAGGCCGGGCTGACGGTTGTGGGGTCTGTCATCACATTGATGCAGCAGACTTTTCCTGAGGCGAATGCATCTTCCAGGGCAGGCCTGATATCCTTTGGATCTTCCACAAAATACCCCTTACCGCCGATGGCTTCCACCATTTTATGGTAATCCACTCGACCGATATAGGTGCCGTCTTCAATGGCATGGCCGATGCGGATCTCCTGGCTGTGGCGGATCATGCCCCAGCCAAGATCATTGGAGATCACCACCACGATGGGCTTATTTTTCCGGATGGCGGTTTCAAATTCCATGAAGTTGAAGCCCACGGACCCGTCTCCGGTCATGAGGCAGACCCGCTTATCCGGATTCATCAGTTTGGCTGCATTGGCATAGGGAAGCCCCACTGCCAGGGAACCGAAGATACCGTAGTCCAGATAGACTCCCGGCACCTTTAATGTCCGGGTCATGCCAAGCCAGGTTGTGGTATCTCCGCCGTCTGCCACAACGATGTCATCTTCCCGGTCCAGAAACTGGTTGATCTCCTGGGCCAGACGCATTGGGTGGATGGGGATATTTTCCGAGGCCCAGTCATTTTTGGCCATGGACTTGCCCTCTTCATGGGCGGTGTTGAGTTTTTCAATCCATGGGGTGAATTTGTCTTTCAGGCTCTTGCCGGTCTCTTTCAAACGGGTGTTACACTGTGAAAGAAAGCCTTTGATATCGGAAACAACAGGCAAATCAACGGTTCTGTTCCTGCCGATCTCATCGGGCTGAATATCCACCTGTGCGATTTTTGCCGCCGGATTAAATATGTCACCAAACAGATAGTAGAGAGAAATCCGGGTCCCCAGTACAATAACCAGGTCCGTCTCAAGATAGGCGGCAAACCCACCGCCGGGACGGATGGCAAGCGCCCCTTCAAAACAGAGGGGATGTTCATCGGAAAGCACCCCCCTGCCTGATAAACTTGTAAAAAGCGGAATGCCCGTGGCTTCAATAAAGGTTTTAAGTTCTTCTTCGGCATGGGACTGCCAGGCACCTGTACCGGCGATGACCAAGGGTTTTTCCGCCCCCTCAATCATATCCAGTAAGGCTGCGGCTTTATCAGGATCAGCCGGATTGGATACAACAGTGGTATTTGTCTGACGGACCGCAGCCATATCCACCGGCATGTTGAGCACATCAATGGGGAATTCAAGGTAGACTGGCCCGGGTCTGCCGCTCTCGGCAATACGGAATGCCATATCCACATACTCATTCACCCGTTCGGCCTTCATGCAGACCAGGGCTTTTTTTACCATGGGTTTGATGACTTCGGCCTGGGGCATATCCTGAAGATCTAAGCGTTCTTTATTGTCCAGGCCCACACAGCCTGCAATCAGTACCAGAGGTGTGTTGGAGAAATGGGCGGATGCCACACCTGTAAGGGCGTTTGTAAAGCCCGGGCCCGCTGTGACCATGGCGACCCCGGCCTTCCGATTCATCTTGCCGTAGGCCTCTGCCATGAACAGGGCGGACTGTTCATGGCGGGTATCGTAGATTTTAACCTCGGATCCTTCCAGATGCTGGTAAATTGGGGTGATATGCCCGCCGCTCAACGAAAAGATATAGTCAATATTCCTGTTGATTAATGCCTTAGCTGCCAGTTCTGCACCGGTAATGGTTTCCATACCCGCTCCTTTATGATGTTTATTTGCTTTGGTTTTCCTTTTCTATAACTCCATCAACTGGCCGCCGCAGATGTTCAGGGCCTGACCCGTAACATAAGACGAGGCATCTGACGCCAGAAATGCTGCCATGTCAGCCACTTCATCCGGGGTTCCGATCCGTCCCAGAGGAATGGTCTCGCACATTTTGCGTTCCTGTTCTTCTACTGTGGAGTTGAGGAACTGTGCCTCCAGTCCGAACCGCCAGCGTTCAAGGTCGGTCATGATCTGGCCCGGGCAAATGGCATTGACCCGGATCTTAAGGCCGGACAACTCTCTGGCCATGACCTTTGTCAGCATGATCACCCCGGCCTTTGATACGGCATAGGCCCCGTTGAACAACGGCGGCACCTTACCGGCTCTGGATGCGGTATTGATAATATTGCCGCCATTTTCCTGCATCAGGGGAACCATGGCCTTGGACACCCTGAATACGCCGTGAAGATTCACATCAACCGTCCGTACCCAGGCTTCCTCGTCATAGGTATGCACCCCGTTGGGTACGCCGAAGGTAGCGCCTGCATTGTTACAGAGGATATCCACCCGGCCGAATTCTTCTTTTACCGTTTCAGCCATGGCCTGAACCAGTTCAGTACTTGTCACATCCAGATTGACGGCCAGGGTTCTTACGCCAAATTCCGAAGACAGTTCAGTCGCAATCGCATCCATCTCTTCACTGGTCCCCGTCCCTACATCTGCATCAAAGTCCTCAGCCATGCCAAAATCGGCAATAACCACATTAGCCCCCTCGGATGCAAATTTTCTGGCCATTGCATAACCGATACCTGTTTTCTTGCCGGATCCGGTGATCACTGCAATTTTATCTGTTAATGCTGTCATTTATCCTCCCGTACAATAAATAGTGTTCTTTGGAATATTAATCCCAGATAATGGATTGAATCAATTTGTCCACACTATAGTCATAAATCTCTTTATGGGCCTGGTTCTGAAGGGTGGTCTGTTCCAGTTTTTTAAATTGAATCAGACCATGAATGGTTCCCCAGAACATAATGGAAAACTTGACAGGATCTTTTTCCATAAAAAAACCGGCATCATTGCCGGCTGTAATAATTTCCTGGATAACTGTCAGAATCTTGGTGCCTGACATATCAACCTGTTCTTTTTTATCCGCCTCAAAAAATACCTTGGGCGATGAAAGAAAATAATTAATGATATTATAGTATTCGGTATGGGTTTCCGTGAATTCGTAATAGGCCCGGGCAATCTGCCGCAGCTTATCGTCAGGCTCAATGGCCGATGCTGAAATCTTGCTGATGATGGTATGCAGCACCAAGATGCCCTCCTGCTGAAGGGCGATGAAAATATCTTCCTTATTCTTGTAGTGAAAATAGATGGTGCCCACACCCAGCTCAGCAACCTTTGCAATCCTGCTGATGGAGATCTTTTCAATCCCCTGGGAAAAAAGAAGCATTCTGGCAGCATCCAGAATCTGACTTCGCCGGATCTGTTTTTCTTTGAGTTTTCGTTCCCTTACCCCATGAAGCCTCCTTTACTGAAAAGACAGATTGATCTCGAACAATAATCTTTTTTCGAACGTCATTCGAAAAATGACTGAATTGAATTTAGTATTCGAGCATAGTTCTTGTCAAGGCTTTTTTATTTTAACTGCCAAACACTATAAAACAAAGAATTCCCATATTTTTAGATATAGGAATTCAAACTCCTGCCACAATAAAAATGCCACTGGTAAATTACCAGTGGCATTCAGTGCTTGCAAATTTTTAGCAGAATATTATCTTTTTAAAAATCTTCTCCCAGGTCCCATGAAAAAAACAGTTCCCAATACCGCACCTGCAGTATTTAAAAGGATGTCGTAAAAGTCAGAATCCCTACCCCTGACAAACCCTTGATGGATCTCATCAAAACAGCCAAACGCAATGGTTAAAAGCAGACTGAAACACACCATTTGATGTACTGGAAACCGGGCCACATTAAAAAATTTCAGCCAGAAAAACACCAGCAATCCATAGACGGGTATATGGCCTACATTCTGGGTGACAGGGTTGAGGTTGGTGATGACCTGGATATTCCCTGCACCGCCATCCGTGGGGATGGAAGATTGAACGGAAATGGCAGCCATGATTAAAACCGGTACTGCCAGTGTTTTTAGCAAATCTTTAGTTGGAACCATGGTATAGAATCATCTTTTTTCTGGTTATTAATTTCTTATATTATTAACAACAGCCCGAAATTTTCCAGACTTTGTTCTTGGAATTTTAGTGACAAATTCTATTTTAAAATCTACCTCCTCCCCCATCCTCTTTATCAATTCTTTGACAATAAATTCGCCATGTTCCTTTTTATAACGACGATCTTTCACAATTTTGATAGTTATAGTATTCTTGACGTATTGAACAATTTGGGCTTCTTTTATACTACTCGCGACTCCCTTAAATACAGGGTCAAGCCGCCCGATAAACCTCCCATCGGGTGTAATCAGAACATCATCTACCCTGCCGACAATCTTTTCCAATACTGGGAAATGCAAACCACACTCACATTTTTTCGAACTCAATGCACCCAAATCACCAATTTTGTATCTTATCAACGGCATCGCATAATTGGTAAAACCCGTGCACACGATTTCACCGATGGCCCCATCAGGAACAACTTGACCTTTTTTATCAACCACCTCCAGCAACCCATACTCCGGATTCACATGGTAGTTACCAAATCTACACTGACTAACAAATACGGCCTGCTCTGTACAACCATATTGATCAAACACAGGGCATCCAAACGCACTTTCAATTTTGTTTCTCTGATGATCAAACAATGTCTCTGCAGAGGTAATGATTGCTTTTGGTTTAATGGAAGTAATATTATTTTCAATACAATAATCAGCTACGGCATTGATACTAGATGGATAACTATCAATGAAAACCGGCTGCAATTCAATTAATCGATTGACATAGAATTTTAAATTCGCATCACTCAGATGGTATGAAGAAAAAAGGGTATTATTTACCACCATATTTTTTCTCCAAAATGGTGGTTTTGTTTGATTGGGAGAAACTATTGTACGTCCTGCGAACGTTGCACTTCTCACACGCATCCCTTCAACACCGGCCCATTTTTTGGATCGGGAGAAAAATGCGTAATTTAATTTCCTTGCTTTGGGAGTTACGAAAACAGTCAGCGGGGTTCCTGTGGTCCCACTTGTATTTAATCTTATCAATTTGGATCTACTATAAAATTCGGAAATAAATCTTTTTGAATCCGAGCGCACTATAGACTTGTTAAGTAACGGTAAGCCAAGTAGAAGATCCTGCCACCTTTCATTTTTGATCTCACTATCAAATCCAAATTCTTCTCTATAATAAGGTACATATTTGCAAGCATGGATCAATAGTTTCTTAAACAGTTCACCCTGCAACTTTTCCAATTCTTTTCCATTATACAATTCTGATCTAAGCAAATTGGAATAATATTGTTTCCATGCCCCTCCATATCGTTCCCGATAAAGGCTAATCCCATAGAGAGAGCAAAGAATATTTTGAAGAAAAATTGGTGAATGAAAATAGCTTTTTTCAATTAAATTTTTCATATCGGCAATTTCCCAGGCAATCAGATTAAAAACCTTATCTATATTTAACCGCGAATTGTCCTCTTATATGCTGTTACCAGTTTCTTTCCAATTGCCTTAAAATCATAGTTATCCTGGGCAAAACTTCGACCGGAAGAGGATAGGTCATTCCATAATTTTTGGTCATCAAAAAGCCGGGTTATTTGTCTGACAAACTCAGCAGGGGTCTTTGCTATAAGAACATGCTTTCCGGGCTGCACATCAATACCCTCTATTGCTACGGGATGTGCAACTATCGGCTTTGCCATTGACAGGGCATCTAAAATTTTTAGTTTTGTCCCTCCGCCATCACTGATTGGACAAATATAGACATCTGCCCTGTTAAAATAAGGACGAACGTCATCAACAAACCCTGTTACTTTGAAGTTTTGATCGTTTTTAGAAATTACTACAAGTTCATCCGGAGGATTGTGCCCAATCACCGTTGCTTTTACATCATCAAACTCCATTTTTAATAAAGGCCATACTTTTCGAGCAAAAAATATCATTGCACTGCGGTTTGGATACCACCCCATTCCTCCAGCAAAAATTAAACTCTTAGAACCAAATAGAGTTTTTTGGGGCTTAAAGTAATCTGTATCAACCCCGTTTTCAATTACATCCACGAGCAAATCCGGTATGGAACGCCTTAATCTGTCTCTATCCAAGGCTGAAACCGTCAAATTCAAGTCAAATTTTGAGCACATTTTATTTTCATATCTCTCAAGTTTCCATGCCTCTAAATAAAAATAGGCTTTTAAAGCCGGATTATTTTCTACCTGTGCTCTCCTCCACATCATTTGGGATTCAATATTATGATGATTCAATATTTTCTTTATTCCTGGTTCTGTTTCGATATAGTATTCCCCAAGATCAATTGAATCAAAATGAACCAGGTCAATATCATGAATATCCTGCATGTTTCTTACTGCATTCCTGACTTCTGGGAAAACCCTCCATTTTGCTGTATAGGGTAACTTTGAAAAAAGCGTTTTAAAAGCTGTAAATTTATTATTTTCCTCGGGGAATAAAAACTCTACTTTACAGCAAATTTTTTCTAATTCCCGACGGGCTTCATTCAAATCTGTCCCCATGGACAAAAGCTGCTTCTTCTGGGCGATGGACAGCAGATAAATATCCACTTTCTTGGCAGCTTCTTTAATTAAATTATAACTTCGTTGTAAAACACCACCTTTAGGCGGGTATGGGATAAGATGTGACAACCAGAGAATTTTCAAATTTCGTTTCATTTTCCTCTATAAATCGACTAAGGATCGGCTCCAAAATTACTTGATCTTTTGTTTTCAAAATACCCAGTCTTTTAAGGGGTTTTGGAAACAATTTAGATCAAGTTATTTTGTAACGATTCCTAAGAAAGCAATGAATCGTATACCTTACAATAAGAGTGCGCCATTATTTCGGACGTAAATTTTCTTTCCACTGTAAGGCGAGCTGCATTTCCATATTCACCCACTTTTTTCTGATTCTCCAAATAAAACTTTATGGAGGACCCCAAGGCCCTATCATCATGAGTTTCAATGAGCAGACCATTTTTATGATGTTCAACAACATTTCCAATTTCCCCAACATTTGATGCAACAACAGCCTTTCCCGAGGCCATAGCCTCAAGCAAGGCCATGGGTAAGCCTTCGTTAAGAGAGGGGATTAAAAAAATGGTAATAGCTGATAATGCATCACTGATGTTAGACATTGCACCAGTGAACACGACTTTTTTTTGCAAGCCCAGTTCTTTAACCTTTTTTTTCAAATCATTTTCCAAAGCGCCACTGCCGACAATGAGAAGTTTTAATTTGGGATGGTTAATATCAAACAAAGCGCTCAAGGCAGCCTGATGATTTTTTTCATAACTGAGACTAGAGATCATACCCAACACAAAATCATCTGGTCGCAAACTGTATTTTTTTCTAAAAGAAGGACTTTCAGGTTTTATATTGAACTGCTGGCAATCAATACCGTTTGCAATTTTAAATGCCCTATTAATACCAATATGATGCATCTGCTGAACAATTTCATCCGACACACCAATAATTTTATTATAAAAACGTATCGCAAATGCATCTAACACACAGTAAAACTTTGCTTTTAAAGTAGATGTTTTCCATAAATGATTCGTTGCGACCTTGGGGATTCCCCTACCTGCCATCAACCCATAAAAATTTTCCTTGTAACCATGACAATGTAATATTTTCACATTTTTATTTTCAATAAATTCTTTGATATTTAGTGCTGTTCCAATATCAAATGACCTATTACATTCAAAAATTTTGGTTTGAATTCCATAGGATTCTGCCATTGATAGAAATTCCGGTGTTGGGTCATCCACATTTTTCAGGGCACCAATAATGCCTTCATAACCAAATGTAAGAGATTCTTTTGCCAATTCAATGATTACACGTTCAGCACCCAACATCCCACCGGAACTGCGAAGATGAAGAACACGCATTTTATTTTCATCTGGTTCTTTAAAAATTTTCTTAATACTCAAATGTAGTTGTTAACCATTAACCGACTGGCGGTTATAAGCTATATTTCTCGAAGCAACGACAATAGCAGTTAAATGCCAAAAAACGGGGTAATACAAAACAGAGAGAAAACTGGCCGAAGCAAAAAATCCTGCAAAGGATGCAATAAAGGCGATTGATAATTTATGAAAAAATGAATTAGTAATTCTATCATCAATAGTATTACTTCTCATAAATAGTATATCTTTAAAGTTTGCTAAAAGTATTGAAAAATACAAATAGATGCCAATAATTCCAGTTTCCGGTATCAAAGTAAACCACAACGAGTGAGCAACCCTCCCCCACATATTACGGCGTAATTCATCAGTCTGGTAATCAGGGAAATGAACTGGAAAATTTCCCCCTCCAACTCCCAAGGGGTTGTCCAAGAACATTTTCCAGCCAGCCTCCCATGACAACAACCTCACTTTTGCCGTATTCTCTTTTGTATCTGTAACAGTTGACATTTCCCTCCGATAGTCGTCACCACCAGCAAAGAACACTACTGCACAAAGCAATGCAACACCTACCAATAGGGCAAACTTCCGCCTGCTAAACCACCAGTAAACGCTTGCCATAGCGATCAAACCAACAAACCCACCTCGTGAAAAAGTAGCGACTATAGAAAGAAGGCAAATGCAAATAACGCCCATCAACATAATTTTACCGTTGATACTTTTTGCCTGTCCAAATAAAAAGAAAACTGTTGGCAAAAAAGTCACAAGGAAGAGGCACAGATCGTTCTCATCTGAAATTGTTCCTCCAGGCCCCCGTCCATCGTGAAACAGACTAAACACGGCCATGGAAATCAACAATCCAGCATATACTTTCAGCAACCCAATGATTCGATCCGTATTATTAATCACGATAACGATAGATAGAAAAACAGGAATCACTAAAGCCATAATTAGTGCCATCTGGTATGCTCGAAAACTATTCGTAACAAATGGAACATATAAAATCAGCAGCAAAACAAAGGCAGTAACATACTTAGTTTGCCGATAAAAAAGCACTTTCCAGAAGTAACCGCTGGTCACCAATGAATAAATTAGCAAAAGTGTAGCCACCATACCGGGTTTCAATGAACTGATTGGCAGGAAATACTGTGGTCGGCCTATATCAATTATTAGATAAAGACAAATAAATAAAAACCATTGCTTATAATAATAAGGGGCTGGTTCAGTCACAGTCCCTCAACAAGACAAATAAAATAATGGTAGTCATTCGCAGATTACCTTTTGTAAAAAACCAACGGTTTTCTTAACAAATTTTTCCTCACTGAAATCAATAGAAGCTCTTTCCAGTGCTGCCTGACCTATCGTTTTCCGCATCTCGGAGTTACTTATCAGCAACGCCATCTTCTTTTCTAGGTCACTTACATTTTCACTTTCAAACAACAAGCCATCTACATTGTTATTAATAACTGTTGAGACGCCATCTACATTTGACCCAATCCTCGATTTCCCTGCTGCCGCGGCCTCAACGAGAACTCGCCCCATCGCTTCTGTGCGTGAAGGAAGGACCAAGATTCCACACCTTCCTATATGTTTAGGCATCTCAGCGTATGATACCGGTTTATGGTGGTAAATCTGTGGATGTCCGTCAATTTCTTTTTCAAGCTCCTCTTTATTTGGATACCATCCTATAATTTTAAGTTTCCACTCAGGGAATTCAGAAGCGATATTTTTAAAAGCTTTAATCAAAATATCAACACCTTTAATCTTAAAAGGAAATCCTACAAAAAGAACTTCTTTTTTCTCTCCTAAATTTTTAAAAAAAGAAACAGGAACCCAGCAAGGATAAGACGCAATTGTTTTTCCTTGTACAAATTTAGAAAACTGTTTTATCTGAGTTGGGAAAAGCAAAGAAATACCATCTGAAACTGAAAATACAAATTTCATCAACGTAGGAACCATCATTTTTTTTATAGAATTAAAACCATCCAACGTATCCTTTTCCCAAACAACTGGAGAAGTATAAACCCCATTTACTTCAACTATCAGTTTGGCCTTAAGAATTAATTTAACGATCCAACCTATAATGCCTGTTGTTAGAGGATCATAGGAAACAACACAATCTACCGAGACACCGCTTCTTCTTATTTCAAATGCTTTTGCAATACAATATTTCAAAAACCTAAGGGGCACGAAGTTCTTCTTTCGCCCCATGGCATAGTAGGTAAAATTGCCCATTTTTCTTTCTTCATCGCTATGGGCAGTAGAAAAAAAATATCCTTTGCAATATTTAGATAATGCAATGAATTTTTGCTGAAAAATGGTACTTTCGCTGTTATAAACAGGCCCAGGAGAGATATAGATAATAGTTATTTTCTTCATAGAAAAAGCCCTTTGCACGATAACCCGATGACTACCCGATGCCCCCCCGATTTTATTGGGGGGAATTATTCTCAACCGTATTATTAATTCCAACCAAAGAAATATTGGCACCCATATCTATCCCCCCACGTCCTGCCTTCTTAGCTGGAGATGCTTCAGTCAATGCAAAATCGCTTATCAGGTTTAAATTTCCTGACCTGTTCATAAACAATGGATCCGTTACCATAGAACCACAACCAGGATTATTATTGCGTCCACAACCAGAATTGATATCAAATTCCAATTCACCAGATGACTGCAAAGCTTTCAAAGCAGTATATTTTCTATTCTCTTTATATTTTGATAATAATACAGTTACCCCTCGGTAATAGAGGTTGTGGTCTAATTCTTTCAGCTTTGATACTGTTGGGCGAGTCTGAATATCATAATTCATAACAGGGCTATAGAAAATGTTATTATAAATAGATGCGGCATGTCCACTATCTGAATACGTTGATAGAACAAAAACATTCTTGGGCACTTCACTATAAAACGTATTGTTTCTTATAATTACATCATTTTGAACAAACCCTGATCCACCACCATCACCAATTGCCTGAGACACATTAACAAATAAATTGTTATGGTAAAGATGATCCAGCTCGTTTCCACTATTTGTAGGATTAAGAATACCGTCCTGCCCTCCTGAGAAAAAATTATACCCTATATCAAAGTTTCCATTTCCTCTTCCTTTTACATATATGTGGAAATTATTATTATGGAAACTATTGTTGTAGATTTTTACGTTATACGCGTTATAAGTTTTTATTCCAGATGTATTGTGATTTTTGCTTGTTTCTTGAAAGCCATGAATCTCACAGTTCTTCACTATAGCGTAATCAGCATTTTCTATTCGCACCCCTTCATAGTTTATTGCACCTCCTGTACTGTGGGACGCACCGATAATTTCACAATCTTGTACAGTTATATGATCGGAGTCGTAGATATTAATCTTCGCCATGACCGAATATCCAGAACGGTTAATCGCGCTTAAAACAAAGCCATCCCACACGATATACTGCTCGGAAGTTTTGTTACCAGTTCCAATAATAGGCACTTCCATTCTGGTATTTGCTAACCCGACCAAATGTACAAGCCCTTTATTAAGAGCCTTAAAGGTTATTGGCTGGTCAACAGTTCCGGAATTAGAGGCACCCCAAACCGGATCTCTGTAAGCCTGCTCATTAACTTGTGCCAAACCAGAATAAGTGCCATCTAAAAAATATACTATGTCACCTGCAACAGCTTCAAGAAATGATTTTTCTGTATTTGATGCTCGACATGGGTTGCCCTGCTGTGTACAGTTTGGCCATTTTTCAGTGCCATCAGGTGAAACATAATATTCGGTCGAGAGTGCTTCAGAACTCCAAAGCCCCAAAACCACACATGAATATAAGAGCAGTTTTTTAAACAAAGTTTTTAACTTTAATTCATTAAAATCCGTAAACATAATCACTCCTTAAAAAAAACTATACACCCGGAACTTTTCTCTTGGATACTACACCCCATAACTCGGCGATTGTACTTCCATCAAAGCATAGTACAAACATACCAAAAGACATACAACCTGTTAGAATAATACCAATTAATCGAACAAGTGCCAAATCAGTACCTGTCAACAGACTTCCTATGATTGTTGGAAAATATTTAATAAAAATAAAGATGGCAAACGACATGAATAAAACACTATAAACCTGCATCTTCAAATTTTTAAAATATCCCAACAAGGAGACACCTGCTACTCGTGACACATTGTATAGTGCAAAAATGAAAAAAACTGGATAAAAAATAACCCAGGCGTAGGCCAAACCATTAATTCCATACTGTACGCCAATCAGAAAGGCTAAAGTCGCAAGAATCGAGCCGATAATATTATTCTTCAAACCAACATCAGGCCTTCCTATTGAACAGACCAATGGCGAATTTAGCATTGCCAAAATCCGTAAAGGAAATATTAAAGATAATGCTTTAAAAACGATAACGCTGTCACTCCACTTTTCCCCTAGTAATACTCCCACAAAATCATCAGCCACCCAAAAAAATCCCACAAAAACAGGAAATGATAGATATGATAGATACTTCAAAACTTTAAGAAAAAAATACTCGCGTTCTTGTTCAGTCTTTATTTGAGAAAATGTCGGTAGGACCACTGGATTTATTATTGAAGCTATTTTCGAAATTGGCATGGATGCAAGATGAAAAGCCATTGAGTAAGCACCATACCCACTTTTACCTATAAATTTCGATGCAAGCCAATTGTCACAATTTGAATAGTACCACCACAAATACCTCTCGCCAATCATAGCTGCTGCGAATTTCAAATGTCCTTTTGACTCTTTTGTAAATAGTAACCATATCGGCCGAAAGGGCTCATACATATGAACGAGTATCAATTTGGTTACTGCAACACCTATCGTCCCCCAGATCAAACTATAAGCCCCAAAGCCATTATAAGCGAGTACAATGGAAACTACACTGCCAACGATTGCAGCCAAAGATAATGTAAAGCCATATTCTTTAAATCTCATTTTCTTCTGCATTAAGGCGCTAGGAACCTGCCCAAGCGACGTAATAAAATAACTTAATGCAGACAATCTTATCAAATTTAACAATTCAGGCTCATTCCAAAATTTGCAACCCAACGGAGCTGATAAATATATCAAACAGGAAAGAAAACCGCCAAAAATGACAAACTGCCAGGATAAAGCTGACAATTCCCTATGGTTGACACTCTCTTTTCTGACAATTGAAGCAGTTAGACCAAAATCACCCACAAGGGTAAGTATTCCAACTAATAGACCGGACATTCCAACTAACCCGTAATCATCTGGTGACAACATGCGGGCTATCAATATCGTAGCAATCCAAGTTCCGATTTGTGAAATCGTCCTGCTTATACTCATCCAACCAATGCCACCGATAAAGGATCTATTTATTCTATTATTCTGGATGTTCCTCTTATTTATTTTCAAAAGTCATGGCCTGATATGCAGATAGTTATAGGTACAATAGTTTATGCGTCAACGCTTCGATCCCTTGGAAGTCGAACTAATAGCTTAAGCATTTTTTGCGATAAATCTTCTCGAGAAAATGAATTTAAAAATTCTTCAATATTATTAGGACTAATTTCATTTTCGTATAAAATCATAATCTTTCTTATAGAATCAGAGATAGAATTTGCAAAATTGTCGCTTATACAAATAGAATTAGGGCTATATTTTCTTACAATCCTAATAACTTCCCCTTCAGGGATTGTCGCTAAAAGGGGAATATTCAATGCGATCCCTTCAAATAATTTTGTACTTATCATTGGTTGAACAATTCTCAGAAGCTGTAAGTGAGAACGTTTTATAACTTCTAGGACATCCCCATGTGGAACTCGTGATTTAACCTGCACTAACTCAATAATATCGTGAGCCGTCAAAGAATCTTGAATACGCTCTGCGATTCCGCCGTAAAATAGAAATTGAAAATTATCAGCAGAAATTTCTCCTTCCTTTTTCAATTGCCCCAACCCTTCGAAAAAATAATCAAATTCAAGTTCATAGTAGAAATTTCCTGTGTATATTATGGTAAATTTGGAAAATTTCTCCTGATCTTTTATATCCTCAAGCAAATGATGATCAAATCCATTATAGACTGTGTGGATCTTATCTTTTACATTGGGAAATTGCTCAATGTATAATTCCCTTGTCTCCTCAGTGGTTACAGTAAACAGATCGCAACTTTTTAGGATAGTGCCGGCAATCCATCTGTCAATGGGTATGCGAAACCATGTTGGCTTCCATATCTTTTGATATTTGGTCTTATCAAGGCCAAAGGGATCACGGTAATCAATAGCTAAAGGAACCCCGGTCAATTTCTTTAACCACCAACCGATTATACCGGCACTGAACGGAGAACAGGAAACATAAATAATATCTATTTTTTCCCTTTTTATTATCCTAAAACCGGAAATAATAGCAGGTAGAACCCAACCGATGAAAATATCCGGCACACAGAACAGATCATAAAAATAATTATTTTGCAGTTTGATTCCTATTAACCGAAGAATACGGCTAATTACACCATTCGCCTTCCCAAAAAATTTATAGAGATTGAAGAGGGAATATGTATAGGTTACTTCTATCCCTTCGGGGGGGGGCTCATCACCGATTGAACAATAAACTTTATCCGGATTTTTAACGCTTAGTACACAAGGTTCCCATCCTGCTTTTTTCCAATATTTTGAGAAGGCAACACTACGCTTACAGCCAACATCGGTTAGCGGTGGATAATAGTAGCATATCATAAGTATCTTTTTTGACATGATTATAGCTAAATCTTGCCATTATAAAGCATAGAATATTTTTGAGTCATTTTCTCAGCACTGTATTTTTTTTGAAAATTATTTTGCATATTGCCCGACAGCCTATGCCTTAAAGATTTTTTCTGCAATAAATTGATTATTGCAGCAGCTAATTTCTGTGGGTTGCCAGGCTCAACTAAAATCGCTGTTTCTTCATTGCTTACTACACTTGGAATTCCGCCTACATTTGAAGCAATTACAGGGCAAGCTGATGCCAGTGCTTCAAGAAGCCCAATTGGCAGTCCTTCAGAAAGAGACGGCAGCAAGTATATATCCAAAACCTGAAATATTTCCGGAACATCATGCCTGGCTCCGACAAATACTACATTCTGTTCCAACCCAAGCTTATTAACTTGTGACTGCAAATTCTCCATTTCAGTACCATCACCAACAATGAGCAGGGTCAACTCAGGAAACGTATCGATTATTTCCGGCATGGCTGTAATTAGATAGGCTATGCCTTTCACCTTTTCAAGCCTGGAGATGACCCCGATAATCTTACCAACAAGGGAAATGCCAAGGTCTTTTCGTTTAGCGCACCGGTCAATGTTAATAGCGAATCTGTCACCATCTATACCATTTTTGACGGTCATAAGTTTTTTCTTAGGTATTTTTTCATATTTACGTAGATTTTCAGTAGTTTGTTCTGATACTCCCACCATTTTATAGACGAAATAGCTCATACACAACTCTGCAAACATATACCGTTTCTTGTCAGGAAACTGTCTGGCATGGTCAGTATGAATAATT
This sequence comes from Desulfobacteraceae bacterium, assembly GCA_003354055.1. The sequence goes on from PIVQ01000015.1 coordinate 22,978, forward strand.
CGTTGCCGTCCACCCGACAAGATGGAGCCTAAAGTGCCGTCAAAAAGAGGTTGGGTATTATGAGTATGGATAACCTGTATACGATTTTGTCTCAGGATTTTTGCAACTTTAAGAAATGAAAAATAATCGGTACGACTCTTTACTTGCGGCAATAATATAACCTTTATACCATGCTGTTCAATTTCACTGGTCAGTGGGCCCAGTGCGCGTAGGCAAAGAACCGTTATATGAAATTTGTTTTTATCAATGGTTCGGCAGAGATTGACAACGACCTGCTGCAAACCACCAATTGCCAAATCATGGGTAATTTGCATAACACGAATTGGTTTGCTCACGAGACACACTCCATACCCGAACAAAGGAATTCACCATCAATACTACTTAAGAAAGCATTCCGTTGAATCCGAAAAACCATTAATTGTAACCCTGGGAATAATTTTCCCCAAGACCAAGCAGAGTGGTATTATATTTGTCTATCACAGCTGAATAAGGAATGGATATAAATCGTTTATAAAATCGTTCAGGATATTATGAGCACTATTATAATCTCCCGGCTTGATCGGTGTAGAATATCTTATTAATGCACCACTTTTATTGGTATCTATAAATTTATTAAACACCAAATTAAATCTTAACTTTATATAATTATCCCCGATAAAATCGCCTGCTTTATAGAAATAGTAAATAACTTCTTCACCGCTGTTGGTACTTCTTATGAGTTGATTGACTTCAAGTTTTATTTTTTCATTATTTGAAAATATATCAATGGATTTTGTAGATTTACTAATTTGTATACCTTTTCCCGCAAGACACCCTTCAGGAGCATGGAAATCGACTTTTGTCTCAGGATAATACACAATTGATAAAAAAACATTCTGCCCGTTAGATGTGTAATTGCGATGGATAATATCCCTTGTTTCCAATATTTCATAAACCGTCTCGTCAAGAAAAATATCTACTCCCTTCCAGGTCGAAAATTCCTCCGGGATGCCTATTAGTGCTTTAGTTGCTGCATCTTCACCCAGATTAGGGGTGTAGCTAAAAAGCTGAATAAAGCCCCATGTAATTAATAATATAGAAATCAAAGATATGATTCTAATCCTTAAATTTTCCAACTAAAAAATCTCCCTAAATAGTAAAACAGCAACATACCAATGATAAATACAAATACACCAGATGCATCATGCCATATAGACTCAGGAGATGCCGCATCAATTCCAAAAAAATGCATAATTAATATGAGAATCGTTACCCGTATAATATTGGACAATAATGCAATTGGAATGGAGAATAAAAAAAGGAGATATTTTTTTATTGTCCCCATTTGTCCCAAATAAGCAAATATTGCTCCTAACATCATAAAGGAAAGCAGAGATCGTAGCCCGCTACATGGATTACCAACTAAAAGCGTTCCCACAGGAATGGTAATGTTAAACCCCTCCTGAAAAATTGGTATACCCGCAAAGCCGACTATAGTGGCAGCAGTTTTTGCGGCAAGCAATTTCATTGGGAATGCAACAGTATTCAAAATGGCAATGGGAAGTGGAAACATAAAAACTAAAAATAAGAGAGGGAATAAAATCTTACTGGAAATCGATTTTCCAAATAAAAACAAGGAGACACCAAAAACTAAAAAAAGTATTGAAAACCCGGATATTGAAAAGATATAGAGAATGGTTCCGGTAATATGTAAAAAAACTGCAAAAACAACGAGAATAATGCCAAACCATGACATTTCAATTTTCTCTGTTTTAAGCTTCTCTTTGTTCATCCATATCAGGTATCCTGAAATAAAAGGAATGATAAACCCGTGGGAGTAATACGAATCCGGGCTAATATATCGATCGTGCATCCAGGTCAACACATCGTACCAACCGATTACAAACAGAAGCAGTACAACGGCACATAATGAAATGTTGATCCAATTATGTTTTATTTTGATAATCAACCGGGTCTCCTAATTCTATAATATGATTTATCCATAATCAGTTGGTTCTCTATCGTTTCGACGGGTTCCAGAATGTAGCCCTGTCTCCTTTTAAATATTTCCACCAGGCAACAAGGATGGAAATATTCACACTTACAAAAAAATACAAAATTTTCATAATTACGGCTGTTTGTTTATATAGATCTGATTCATTGGTATTTATTCGTTTCAGTTTCTCTTTAGGCGCTATTATCTCATTTTTATAATAATAAACCGCTATAAAATAAAATAGTCCTTGGAGAATAAAGACGATGAAAAAAAAAGGAGACGACAACAGGCAAATATTTGTAAAAATCGCTGTTATCAAAAAGAATGGCACCAACCAGCGACAAAGTTTATGGCTGAAAAGCTGCCAGGAAAAAAGACCGTAATTCAAAGGATTTAGTAACGACAAATTGCTCATAAAAACTGAAATTCCCCTGAGAACAGTTCTCACCTTCCGGTTGAACTCCTTTTTTTCATCTTCCAGGTCATGGTAGTATCCAATGCTGTCCGGGTCTGTCACGCCGATCATGTTTAATTTAATGGAATTGAGTAGTGTATTAAAATCACTTTGCAGGTCATCAGCAAAGTTTTCACATACTGAGCGCCTGGCAGCAAAGAATGAACCACTCAGACCGACAAGTGTATTCACCTTGGATTCGAGTTTTCGTAAAAACATTTCATATCTTACATAGGCCCCTTCACCACTGATCTTCCCGTCTTTTCCAATAAACCTGTCTTCACTGCTCACGCACCCTATTCTTGGATCAGTAAAATTTTTGACCACATTTCTAATGGCCTCAGGATCAAGGATGGTTGCAGTATCTGAAAAAATCAGTATCTCCCCTTTTGAGGCTTGAACTGCGCATTTTTGTGCATTTTCCTTGCCTTTTCTTTCAGGCGCCCTGGCAAGGATCACCCCCTCTCCGGCAAAAGAGTTCACTATCTCATCTGTCCTGTCAGAAGAACAGTCTGAGGCAACAATGATTTCAAATTTTTCTTCCGGATAATCCAGTGCCACTGTCTCTTTGATTTTTGCTTCTATGCGGGCCTCTTCATTGTATGCCGCAATGATAAAAGAAACGTGGGGAAAAACCTTAATATTTTGTGAATTGACATGACCGGATGGCCTTTTAAATAAAGACAAAACAAACAAACAGGCCGGGTATCCGAAATACGCATAAAATATCATGAAAACAGAACACCAGAATACAATTTCCATCATAATTGTTCACCGTCTATTATTCTCATTCTCCTTAATTTGAGCCTGTCTTTCTGTAAATATCTTGAAAATCATTGTTTTAATGGCTGCCCTGTCTTTTTGGGTCACAAACCCATGAACCGGTAATGTAATCAATTGTTTTGCCATTCTGGCAGCCATTGGATATGTTTCATCCTTAAACCTGCCTGTAAGGTCATTGATATTGTTTATCGCATCAGGGTAAGTCACTGAAATTCCAAACCCAAGTTCATTGCTGGACAATAATATGGGATGCATATACTCTTCGCTCACCTGCACGGGATATCTGATTCCCGGCATTTTTGATGCCGGAAAAAACAGGACTGGTTGAAACAATTTGTCTGCAATATTTTTTTGAAAAAAATCAGACCAAAAACTGCAATTTAAAATTCGAGAGTCATTATATTTTTTTAATTTTTCCTGCCAGGTTCTTGTGAGGCCCAGTTGAAATGCTGTTAATTTTTTGATGGAAAACCCGGATTCATAAAAGGTCTCTCCGAGTTTTAAAAAGGATAGACTGCTGGGAAACCAGAAAAACCTTGGATTTAAAAAAATGGCAAGTATGAAAGAGTAGACCATAGCTTTAATGGTTTCCCATATACTGCCCGGATGAATCTGTGCCAGCTGCTTTGTGATATTTTTTCCAATCTCGTCATTATTCGTGAGAATGATCCCACCTTCAATTGTAGAAAATGCTTTGCCACGTCCAAGACTGAAAAAGCCTGCATCCCCGAGGGTTCCAAGTTTTCTGTCCCCAATGCTTCCTCCCATGGCCTGGGCAGCATCTTCCACAATCGAAATACCTTTTCCAGAGGTTAATTGTCTCACCTGGTCCACATTTGCCGGGAACCCGAACAGGTGGGTGGGAACAATGGCAAGTATGGATTTTCCCGATTTGGAAATCTTTTTTTTTAAGTGTTCAAAATTCAAATCCAGGGAACCCTGGTCAATATCGCATAAACTTACTTTAAGTCCGGCCTTTTCAACAGCTGCCGGAACAGAATAACAGGTAAATGCAGGAATTATTACTTCATCCCTGGAAGGATATTTTTGATGAAGTGCTTTTAAAATAAGTGTCAGGGCTGCTCTCCCCGATGACACAAAAAAACAGTGCCTGACACTGAAATAGTCCCGTATTTCAGATTCAAATCGCCTGGTTTCTTGTATCGGGTTCATCATTGCCCTGAGACCCGAAATAATGTCACTAAAACCAATGGGTGCTGCAGCCGGGGGTAATGTTCGTTGGATTATCATAAATTACAATGAAATATACTTGCGTATGCGGCTTCCCAAAAGGGTTGTTAAGCTAACCGGTGTCCAGGCCAAAATGGTCTCCAAATTTTTCCGATGGGAAGCAAGTTGAACGCCCTTAATTCCCGGCAAGGGATTTGACACGATCCCGATCCCTTGTCCCGGGTTAAACTCAGCCCAGTGAAGAAATTGCGGAACTGCACCCCATTGTTTTTTAAACCGAAAGGTGCCTTCTCCAGGTGTGGATCGGCCAAAATCAAAAACAGGATACCTGTTAGCTGTGGCAAATTTTAAAAACCGCCAATAAAGCAACATATTGGGATTCAAATGATTAAAACGCCTTAGGGATGATGCCCAGGGAATAGATACAACCCGAGGGTGACAGAGGATGATTCCGGCTGCAGCAGGAAGGTTATCGGCCGTTCGGACAATCCCGATGTGAGCCCTGTTTTTATAGGCGCTAAGTATACTTTGAATCCATTTGACGGAATGGACCGGAGAGCCAAGATCTCGCATATTTTCACAAAAAATTTTATAAAAGGCAGCCAGAAGCTCATTGCCCCCTATCTGAAATGTCAACCCATCCCGGATAGGCTTTTTCACCTGGCTTCTCACTTTTGCTTTTAACGATGAAAGCAGAATGTCCGGGCAGGCAGGCAGATTGAGCACCATTCTTGCCTTTCCACGGTGGGTGGTCAAATCGGAATCAATGTTTGCAAAGGGGTCAACGGATCGGATACACACGCATGGAATCCCCAGCTTTTTTGAATAGGCCAATGCATGTTTGAGAAGCATCATTTCAATTTTGGCACAATCAGCCAGAATCCCTCCTGCATCACAATATGGCAAGGAGACAAGCATACCAGGACGGCCAGGAAGCCGGACATGCACAAGAGGTAAAATACCCTGAACCCGATTTTGGGTCCTCGCCATAAAATAGGCACCCTCAAACCCATAGGCAGACTCAACCGCTTCTTTAAACCCATACAATTGATAGGCAATACCATTGGGATGAGTAAGAACATAGTTATCCCACATAGTTTGATCCCTTGACTTAGCCAGATGAATGTTAGAAGAAGAGTTCATCTATTATTCAAAGAATTTATATGACTTATAGCGGTTTGAAATTTATGGGGGGAAAACCTGTTAATCAAGCACTTCATTTTTTTCTCTGTCCGGTTCAAATTGACATAGTGCCTGAATTTTAAAAACGGTGCAGCCGATTCAACCCGTGGTTGGTCAGGATCAAACTCCCAGGGATGGGCATAAAAAACAAAAACTTTTTCTTTTTTTAAAACCGTATCAATCCCGTGTTTAAAAACTGAAAAAGGAATAAGCCTGAAATATCCACCTCCCCCAAGGGGTAAAATATGATTAAATAGATTCAGGTTTGAAACAGGCAGCTCAAAAAAGTCAGATTTCAGCTGATACATGCCCGGCTTTTTGGAGGCACAGGAAAGATCAAGACTGCCGTACCGACCATGGGATGAAAATGAATTATAGCTGGAATCATACAGGTATCCGGCCTCCCGGATCAAGTCCAGAACCTCATCGCTGATGGAAAAGCTAGGGGCCCTATATCCCGTCACCTGTTTTCCCGTAATATCCTCAAGCATGGCTTTACTGTCTCTAAGGTCACGGATGAGAAGGTGCTTTTCAATTTGGGTACAAAGATCGTGACCATATCCATGGGAAGCAACTTCATGGCCCCTGTTAGAAATTTCCATGATAAGTTGAGGGCATTTTTCAGCTACCCAGCCGAGGACAAAAAAAGTGGCCCTGGGTTTGAAAGAAAAAGAGTCTAAAAGGTCAAGTATCTTGATCGTGTTTCTTTCAACCCTTAGCTCAAGGGAATTCCAGGTTGAAAATCGAATATTAGATTTAAAATTTTCAACCTGGAACCAATCTTCCACATCAAATGTCAGCAGTATGCTATATTTCTCTGCCGATACCGTGGTATTCAAATCCAGCCTCTGCCACCTCCTCTGGATCATATTGGTTTCTGCCGTCAAAGATCACAGCGGATTTCATAACCGTTTTCATCTTTTTAAAATCCGGCTGCCGAAAGGTTTTCCATTCCGTAACCAGAATGCAGGCATCCGCATTTTCCAGGGCCAGATACTGATCCTGCACCAGGGTGACACTGGCCTGCCATTCAGCCGGCATTTCTTTTTTGGCCTGATCCATGGCCACGGGATCATAGGCCAGGATATGTGCACCTGCGGTGATCAAGGTATCCATCAACACCATGGAAGCGGCTTCACGCATATCATCGGTACCCGGTTTAAAGGCCAGTCCCCAGAGGCAGAATGTCTTATCAGAAAGATCATGACCAAACCGTTTTTTCACCTTAGCCCCAAGCACCTCTTTTTGAAGGTTGTTTCTCTGCTCTACCGAGGCCAGGAGGGTCGGCTCAAATCCGATGTCCTTACTGGTCTTAATCAAGGCCTTTACATCTTTTGGAAAACAAGAACCGCCGTAACCGCACCCCGGATAGATGAAGGAATACCCGATCCTAGAATCTGAACCGATCCCTTTTCTTACGTTTTCAACATCCACCCCGAGCTGTTCACAGAGGTTGGCAATTTCGTTCATAAAAGAAATTTTTGTGGCCAGCATTGAATTGGCCGCATACTTGGTCATTTCCGCATCCCTGACATTCATGAAAAGGATCTTGTCATGATTCCTGGAAAAGGGGGCATAGAGCCGCCGCATCATTTTTTCGGCCTTGTCAGACTCAGCCCCGATAATGATCCGGTCCGGTTTAAGGAAATCCCTTACTGCAGCACCTTCTTTTAAAAATTCAGGATTGCTGACCACATCAAAAGAGATATCGGAACCACGAAGATCCAATTCTTCCTGAATTGCCGCCTTGACCTTATCTGCAGTGCCTACGGGAACGGTGGATTTATCCACAACAACTGCATATTCACTGATATTCCGGCCAATTTCCCGGGCCACCTGAAGCACATATTGAAGATCTGCAGATCCATCCTCACCCGGAGGTGTACCCACGGCTATAAAAAAAACAGAGCAGTCCCTGGCAGCCTCTTCAAGACTTGTGGTAAATGCCAGGGTGCCTTCTTTATAGTTGTCCAGAACAATTGATTCAAGACCGGGCTCATAAATGGGAAGAACCCCTTTTTTTAAGTTATCTATTTTTTCATGATCAATATCTACACAGGTAACATGGCTTCCCATCTCGGAAAAACATGCCCCGGTTACAAGTCCGACATAACCGGTGCCGATAATAGTGATTTTCATTTTGCTCTCTGTTGCCTTTCTATTGCTTAAGATGTCGTTTTATGTTGTTCTCAATCAAATCACCGATCCGAACAGCTGTCTGCCCGTCCCAAAGGTCCGGAATGCTGCCTTGCTTGTAATTACCTTTTAAAATATCAGCCACAGCATCTTCCAGATCTCCGATACGACATAACCGGTTCGTTCCTTGAGTTATGGTCACGGGTCTTTCCGTGTTCTCACGAAGCGTTAGACAGGGAATGCCAAGATATGTGGTTTCCTCTTGCACACCGCCCGAATCAGTGATCAGAACTCTGGCATTCATTACAAGATTCATAAACTGTTTGTACCCAAGGGGTTCAACCAGTTGAACACCTGGTCTGTCGTCAAGAACAGTCCAGAGTCCGAATTTTTCCAACTTAGCTTTTGTCCGGGGATGAATTGGAAAGATCAGGGGCAAACCGGCCGATATTTTTGTCAGGGTGTTGCACAAAAAAGAAAGGGTGGCAGGATCGTCTACATTGGATGGCCGATGAAGGGTAACAAGACCGTAAGATTTTCCGAATATATTAAGCTCCGAAGGCATATCCTGTTTCTGAATCTTCTCTTTAAGCAGTTCAAATGAATCGATCATGATATTACCGACAAAACAGATCTTTGATTCATCAGTTCCTTCATTTTTCAGATTTTCGTTACCATCCAAAGACGGCGTCCATAAATAATCAGCCAGTTTATCCGTGGCCAGGCGGTTGATTTCTTCGGGCATGGACCGGTCAAAGGACCGCAGTCCGGCTTCCAGGTGGGCAACGGGTATACCCAATTTTACAGCCGCCAGAGTAGCAGCTATAGTCGAATTAACATCCCCCACCACAACAACCAGATCCGGCGTGTCTTCCATCAGCACTTTTTCATAGGCAATCATCACATTGCCTGTCTGCTGGGCATGGGTACCACTGCCCACCCCCAAGTGAATATGAGGCTCCGGCAGAGAAAAATCCTTAAAAAAAACATCTGACATATTCAAATCGTAATGCTGGCCGGTATGAATTATTTTGGGATTCAACCCGGATCGTTTGCTCAACTCATGAAACAACGGTGCAATTTTCATAAAATTGGGGCGTGCCGCAGCGATCAGATGAATTTCCATTGTTAATGGCTCCAATTGTTATTTTTAGTGAACATTCTGCTGTCAAATACATCCCGACTGATCCCCTTATCCGACCGGATAGGCGTTTCCGGTATAAACCCAATGGAAAAGAAAACCTGATTTTCCTGGTAATCATCACGGGAAGATGAGGTGGTATTGTAATCATTAAAGCTGTAATTCAGGTTTAAGGCTAACCATTTCAGAGGGGTCCAACTCAACCCTGCTCCAAGAGTTGCGGTATCATCTGTCCTGTCCGAAGCGGTTTCGCGGAATTCAATTCTCTGATAGGACCCAAATATTGAAGATGAAAGCTTTTTGAGCAATTGGTGATCAAACTCTGCTCCGACCTTATAAGAGGTGTTGTATCCCAGGCTGGATGCATCATCATCCGAACTGCTGTAATCGCTTACGCCGGTAACGGTCAGGGAGGTCCGGGGGCTGAAATCAAACCGCTTGAATGCATTAAGCTCTAAAAAGGGATCAGGATCATCATCATTATCATTGCTCCACTCATGAAAAAGCACCCCGACACCAAGGGTAACACCGGCATCTTCAGTAATATCCCAGTCCACACCAACGGAAGGATGAAAAATATGATGGGTATAATCCTGAGTATCAGAGTAAGAGTGGCGGTATTTGGCAAACCAGTCCAGGGTTTTGGAGACATTTCTGATGTACCGCAGGTGACCTGCATAGGTTTCGAGATCATCAAAATCATCGTGAAAATCTTTTTTTAGGTATCCGAAGCTGGTCTCCATACCGTTCTTCGGGCTGAACCAATAACTGAGCGTGGCATCAGGTTCAAATTTTTTATACTCGTCATCATCGGTGACTTCATAAATATCTGATTCAAAAATAAAGGTAACGTCCAGAATATCTTTCTTACCGTATTGATGGGAAAGGCCTAACTCAGTTGTATTGACCGTATGCTCTTTGTATTCACCGGTACGTAATTGTTCTTCAAAAAGGTCACGATAAGTATGACCGTATGTCAGTTGGGTATTTTTCTTGATATCGGTTGTCCCGGAGAGTGACGCTTTATGCTCCCGCTGTTCCCCCTCGTAATTGTCCGAGTTACCGTCATAGTATAGCTGGGCTTCCAGGGCCGTAAATTTGGTGGGTTGAAACTCACCATCCACAGAAATAATATGGGCCAGCCCATCCCGGTCATTAAGATTCTTATAGTCCCTGTAGGTGGGTGAATAACTTAAAAAGACCTGTTTATTGACATCCATGAGGCCCATGGAAAACCCCAGGGCGTAGGATGTGATGAACTCTTCTTGCTTGTTTGAGGCGGTATTCAGATAGTTGTCGCTGTAGTCCTCACTGATAGTGAGGGTTGGCATGATCTGGAACACCATCCGCGCATACACGGTGCCAAAGGTCAGCGCCACCAGCACACAGGTACAAATGGCCAGCAGCCGGATTCTATCTTTATAATTCACCGTTTTTGTCACCTTTCACCCAAAGAATCAGGGTACGATGATGATATCATCGGCCTTGAGCAATATGTCTTTGTTAAGCCGCCCTTTGACTATATCATCATAATCAATGTTGATCATAATCTCCTCCGCACCGTTCCTGCGGTATAAAATGATATTATCCTTGGAGGCCCATTCTGTAAACCCCTTAGCCAGGGCAAAGGCCTGGATAACGGTTAACTTTTTAATCAGGGGATACTCTCCCACCTCCTGGACTTCACCCAGAATATAGTACTGCTGACTCACCGGACTGACAAGGGTGACGGTCACTGACGGGGCTTCTACAAATTCCGATAGTTTTTCCTGAATCGTCTTTTTCAATTCAACAGTGGTGAATCCTTCTGCCGGAATATCATCCAGAAGTGGAAAGGTAATTTTGCCGTCGTTTCTCACCCTCAAAGCATCAAAGGACAGATCCTCCTCTTTCCAGGTCTGAATGCTCAGGATATCACCGATACCGATCTTATAATCTTTTGCCGTTGA
>PIVQ01000326.1 GCA_003354055.1 Desulfobacteraceae bacterium
CAGTCCAATCCCGGGAGAAATGGCACCGCCAAGTCCATATGCGAACCCCATCATCAGACTGGCCACCATGGCTCGGGATCCCGGTGCAAGCTTCTGGGCCATGACGACCCCGAGGGGCAAGGGAGCCAATACGGTAAAACCAGCCAAAAAAGCACCGACATAGACCCAGGGGCCTGGCAGGTAGAGATACAGCAGCAGTGTCGGGGGCATGAGCAGAAAAGACAGGAAAAAAATCGGTTTGAACCCAACTCTGTCAGCCATATACCCCGAAAGGAGACCGCTCAAGGTGCCGGCCATGATAAAAAAGGCAAAAATCAGGCCTACAGAGGGCAACGGATGCCCCATGTCTGCAAGATAAATTGGCATAAAGGTCATAAATGTCTGCCCGGCCACCGCCCGCAGGACCATGACAAGCCAGATCAGAACAATGGCCTTGTACACCTTGCCCAGAGTCTTTTTCAGGGTGCCGAAAAATCCTTCGGAAGATAAATTTTCCGTTACCGGCTTTGGCAGGTAGCGAAGACAGAACAGAAAGGATACCAGACCCAAACTTAAGGTATAGGGCATAGCTTCCAGACCGAACTTCACCACATACCAGGTGATGAACACAGGGCCCAGAGCAAAGGCAAGGGTGCCGCCCGTATTGTACAGGGACATGGAAAAACCCGCCCGGTTTCCTGCGTAAAGATTAACCATCCCGGTAGTCGATGGATGGAACATGGAAGAGCCGAAAGAGCCAAGACAGAGTATAAGCAGCAATACCCAGAAATTGGGAGCAATGCCTGAAAAGGGGATGGAAAAAAAGGCCAGAAAAAGACCTATGAATACAAACCCTCTTGTCTCGTACCGGTCTGCCATATACCCTACCGCAGGCTGAATTATGAAGGAGAGAAACCGGACAAGACCTGTGATCAGTCCGACTTGTGCCAGGGTCAGCTCAAGTTTGTCCACAAAGGCCGGCAGCAGCGGGGTAAAAAAAGAAGAGTAAAAATCACCTGTAAAATGGACCAGGGTTAATACCATAACAATACGGTAATTAACCCTGGCATTATCTTGGGGCTGATTCATAGACTGCCGTAAAGGCCGTTAGTTTTTTAAACTGTGAATCGGTGCCGGAATCCGGCCGCCGAATGTCACAAAATCATCGGTAAGGTCTGCATGGGGCACATCCATGATCCTGGCCTCACCCAAAAGGCCACCGAAATAGACCTTGTCACCGGCTTTTTTGCCAGGAACCGGAATGATTCTTGTGGCTGTGGTTTTGGCATTGATCATACCGATGGCCATTTCATCCGCAATAATGCCAGCCAGGGTCTGTTCCGTGATATGGCCGGGAACCGGTACCATGTCCAGGCCCACCGAGCAGACACAGGTCATGGCTTCCAGCTTTTCAATAGTCAGATACCCCTTATGGGCGGCATTGGCAATGTTCAGATCTTCGGTCACCGGAATAAAGGCACCGCTTAAGCCGCCGACATGGGAACTGGCAAAGGCCCCGCCTTTTTTAACGGCATCGTTGAGCATGGCAAGGGCGGCTGTGGAGCCGGGTACACCGATATGGGACAGACCCAGTGCCTGAAAGATCTCACCGATGCTGTCGCCAACAGTGGGCGTGGGTGCAAGAGACAGATCCACCACACCAAACTGTATACCAAGGCTATCCGCAACTTCACGGCCTATAAGCTCGCCCACCCGGGTTACCTTGCATGCGGTCCGTTTAATAATCTCTGCAATTCTTCCCAAACTCAGTCGCTGGTCCGCAAGGTTCCGCTCAATGGCACGTTTGACCACTCCGGGACCTGAAACCCCGACATTGATGACGGCATCTGCAACGCCGACACCAAGGTAGGCACCTGCCATAAAGGGCATATCCTCGGGAATATTTGCAAATACACAGAGTTTGGCACATGCAAGCCCGTCATCGTCTGCGGTCATGGCTGCAGCTTTTTTGATGGCTTTGGACATTTCATATACCGCATCCATATTAATACCGGCTTTGGTGGTGGCCACATTCACGGATGCGCAGACCCGCTGGGTTTCGGTCAGGGCACGGGGCAGGGCTTCGATCAGGGCTGCATCCCCTTTGGCGATCCCCTTTTCCACCAGGGCGGAAAAACCGCCGATAAAGTCGATATTTACGGTTTTGGCAATATCGTTGAGTTCATGGGCAATCTCGACCATCTGGTCGGCATTAAAGCAGGCACCCACCAAGGCGATTGGAGAAATGGAGATCCGTTTGTTGACAACTTTAATCCCGTATTTTTCACCGACCTGGTCACAGGTTTCTACAAGCTTGGAGGCATGACCCAGAATTTTTTTCCTGATATTTTTCTTGAATACGGCAAGGTCATGGCTGATGCAATCAAAGAGGTTGACCCCAAGGGTCACGGCACGGACATCCAGGTTTTCGTTTTTTACCATTTCAATGGTTGAAATGATTTCATGATCTTCAAACATTATATAATTCCTTAAAGCTCTATAAATAGGCCTTTTTTAATCTTTGCTAAATCTTATTAATCGCATCAAAGATATTCTTATGCTGGATACGGATGTCAAGTTCAAGCTCCTTGGCTTTCTCCCGCAAGGCTGCAAACAGGGCAGGTGCATCCACATCTTTTGTAATGGCCACCTGATAGGACATAACATTGGCATTGGGATCGGTGCCGCCTTTGAACACTGCCTTGAGATTGACAATATTACCGTTAAAAGAGGCAATAATACTTGAGAATCTGGCCACAAGCCCTTTCTGGTCCGGACCGATGGTGGTGATCAGGAAAATTTCTCCGTTGCTGTCATCTTCCTTGCCGGAAACCTCTGTGTCCAGGGTATTTACGTGGATGGTCAATCCGTTGCCGTTGGCCTTTTCATTGAGCCTTTTTTCAACGTCGTCCGGTGTCATATCCGCAGGAGCTTCCACAATGAAAAAGCCTGCAAACTGATCCTGGAGAATCATCTGGTTTACGTTTTCAAGGTTGCACGAAATATCAAAAAGATCCGTGGTCACCTGGGCAATAATTCCGGGTCTGTCCTTTGCCAGGACAGTGATAATCAACTTATTCATGATTTACCTTTTTCTACATGGCCTTGCGCAGGTCGGCAATGGTCTTGGTATAGTCGGGGGTATTAAAGATGGCAGAACCGGCCACAAAAGAGGTGGCCCCTGCCTGGTGAACCGTTTTGATAGTGTCCATGTTCACACCGCCGTCCACCTGGATAATGGCCTCGGATCCGTGTTTTTTTAGCAGGGCTGAAAGCGACTCTATCTTTTTAACACTGGAATCAATGAATTTTTGACCGCCGAATCCAGGGTTCACACTCATGATCAGGACAAAGTCAAGCTGATCAATGATGTATTCGATTCCGGACAGAGGGGTGGCAGGGTTCAATGCAACACCGGCCTTTACACCAAAGCTCTTGATGAGCTGGAGGCTCCGGTGAAGATGGGTACAGGCCTCGGCATGAACAGAGATATAATCTGCCCCGGCTTTTGCAAAGTCCGGAATTATGAGATCCGGTTTTTCAATCATCAAATGGACATCGAGGGCCAGCCCGGATACCCGTTTGCAGGCCTCCACAATAATGGGGCCGTAGGTAATGTTGGGCACAAACTGGCCATCCATCACATCAATGTGGATCCAGTCTGCACCGGCGTCTTCAACTGCTTTGAGTTCATCGCCCAGACAGGTAAAATCTGCGGACAATATGGAGGGGGCTATTATTCCCATAGGGTTTCTCCTGTATAAAAATTCCGGGTCCAGGACGCCCACGGGGCTTTCCCGGACCAAGGGTCAATGATCCGTGTTTCGATCAGCTTGTGATCGATAAAAATGCGGATCTTAGTTTTTATCCCGCCGGGAATCAATAGATTTATATTTTTTCCCGGTTTCATGAATCCGTTATAAAATTCCAGGTCCTCGCCAAAGAGATCTGTAACCACCCTGACATGCCTTTTTGAGAAGCCCGGTTGTAAAGGAAGGCAAATGAATGTCATGCCCCGCAGTTGAGCAGGATCCATCACAATACCTGCCTTGGGGTTGTTCACCACAAGGGAAATCCCTATACCGGAGAGAATCCGGGTTCCGAACTCAGGAATTTGCCTCAGCACCTGGCCCCGGGGCCTTCTGGCATCATACTCCGACCGGACGTCTTTAAGAGAGAGGGAAAGTACATCCAGCCGGTCTACGGCCGTATCAAGGGACAGACCCTCAAAATCCGGCATAATCCGACTGATAGGCCTGGGACCTTTGCTCACCAGAAGGTTGCAGGTTGAATTGGCGGCTGTTCTTGCAAAGGGCAGGGGGTACTGGGCAATGATCGCGTCCCTTAGGGTATCCGAAGCATAGGCATAGGCAATACGTCCGGGCAAAAGTTCATTTTCCTCGAGTGTCAGCAATCCAAGTTTCAGCGACAATTGCCGCAGATCCGGAACCTCACTTTCCTTGAATCCCTTGGAAATATATATGACAACATCCCTGCCTTTTTTAATGGTGGAACCAGGTTTGGGGTCCTGGAAAGTGATACCGTATTTGGGAATACTCTCATGGTATTGGGTGGCATGAAGTTTGGGATTCAGCCCCATACGGGTAAGTGTCTCAAGGACCTGGATGATATTTTTACCGGTAAGATCAGGCAGGATAATTTCAGGGGCGCTTTTGGTAAACAGACTGATTCCGTAGTATCCAGCTGACCCTGCAAGCCCAAAGGCCATACAGAATACCAGTAGATATTTGATCAGGGTTTTCAAGGGGTCTTTTTCCGTTTCAGCCGTGCTGTGAAAAAACCATCCATCTCAACTCTATCAGGATAGGTTTTAAAATAAAACACCTCTTTAGAATCCGAGGTCAGACAGGGCATGTTACGCTGAAACCCGTTGCTGTCACCCTCATAGTCTTTGCGCTTGTTAAGGAAATGTTTGATTACTTCCTCATTTTCCTCAGGTTCACAGGAGCAGACGGCATATACAAGGATGCCGCCCGGTGCAACCAGATTGGCAGCAGCATTTAGAATTTTTTTCTGTTGGGCTGCCATGCGCAGAATATCTTTTTTGGTTCTTTTCCACCGGGTATCCGGGTTTCTCCGCATCACCCCGAGGCCTGTGCAGGGTGCATCCACCAGCACCCGGTCAAAGTATCCTGAAAAATCCTTGACCGAGCTTTTCATGATATCAACGACGTTCGTTTGTACATTGGTCAGTCCAAGCCTCTCGGTTTCACCCTGCAGGCTGGTTAGCTTTGCCGGCTCAACATCAACTGCCGTGATACTGCCCTGGTTTCCCATGATCTGGGCCATGTGGCAGGTTTTCCCCCCAAGACCGGCACAGGCATCCAGAACCTGTTCTCCGGGTTTCGGGGCCAGGGCCTGAACCACAAGCTGGGCAGCCTCATCCTGAACCTGGAAATGGCCGAGATCAAACCCGGGCAGCTCAGCCGGGGATTTGCCCGGACTTGAAATGTGAAGACCCAAAGGACTGAATCTCGTTGCTTGGGTGTCGATCTCCGTGGCGTTCAATGCAGATGCCAGGTCCTTTGTACAAGTTTTCATGCTGTTCACCCTCAGGGTAATGGGTGGAATTGCAAGAAGCGCCTTTGCGATGGCCTCTGTGTTTGAGCGTCCGTAAGTGCCGGCCCATCGCTTGCCAAGCCAGGTGGGAATGCTGTATTCCACTTGAAGATAGGCTGGGAATAATTTTTGTTTATCCGGCGGATCAATGGTTTTGTGAAGGTCGGCTGCCTTACGCAACACCGCATTAATATAACCGCTGGTTTTTTTGTTCAGCCGCTTTTTAGCAAGTTCAATACTGGAATGAATGGCTGCAAAATCAGGCACCCGGTCAAGAAAAACCAGCTGAAAAAGCCCTATCCTGAGTATCGTCTTGACAGGACTGTCCATGCTGTCAATCTGAAGCCGTGAAAATGTCCGGATCAGATGGTCCAGACGGCCCCTGTGTCTGAGCACGCCAAAGACAATGGTGTTGCAGAGGCTGCGGTCCTGGCGGCTCAGCGAGTCAAGTTCATCCCTGGCATGATCAATGGCGCTGTCCAGGGTAAATTTTTTTTTCTGTCCGGCCGTAAGAATTTTAAAGGCCAGGTCGCGCGTATCAGTTTCCATGCCTATTCAAACCGGGCAGGCAGCTCAATGCTGTGCCCGCGTAAAAAGGCATCTGCAGCCAGGCGCTTGCCTGAAGATCCCATGAGTTCAAGAATGGCAACGCTGTTCTCGCCGGCTGCCACATGGATGCCTGTGCTGTCACATTGAAGAATCTCCCCGGGTTCATGATTTTCTATGGGCAACTCCCCCGGAACCGCCTTGAATATCTTCAGCCGTTTTCCGGCAAGATTGGTAAAGGCACCGGGCCAGGGGGTCATGGCATTGATATGGGCGCAAACAGCCTTTTCAGACCGGCTCCAGTCAATGAGACCGTCGGCCTTTTTCAACATGGACACATAGGTGGCCTGATCGTTGTCCTGGGGTTCGGGCTCCGAAGTTCCTGCATTAATTTGCCCGATTGTCTCAACGATCAGCGCTCCGCCGATTCCGGACAGGCGGTCGTGAAGATCCTGTGCAGTCTCTTCAGGACCAATGGCCGTTGTGGCTTTGAGCAGCATATCACCGGTATCCATTCCCCTGGCCATGACCATGGTGGTAATACCGGATTCTTCGTCCATATTCATCACCGCCGCCTGGATCGGGGCAGCCCCGCGGTATTTGGGCAGCAATGAGGCATGTATATTAATAGGGTATACTTTTGGGATGTCCAGAATGGCTTGGGAGAGGATCTGGCCGAAGGCCACAACCACAAAATAATCCGGTTTGAGTTGGGTTAACCGGTCGATGCCTTCAGGGGTGTTCAGCTTTTCCGGCTGAAACACCTTGATGCCCAGTTCCTGCGCCGCCCGTTTAACAGGGGAGGGGGTAAGCTTTTTACCCCTGCCTTTGGGACGGTCCGGCTGGGTCACCACCAGGGCAATATCGAAATTTTCCTCTTTAGCGAGGGCATGAAGTGCAGGCACAGAAAAAACAGGTGTGCCCATGAAAATGATGCGGCTTTTTATCATTGGTCGTTTTTCATCTTTTTTAAAATTTTTTTCTTATACATGGCTCGTTTCAGGGCAGATATCCGGTCAAAGAACAGCACCCCGTCAAGATGATCTATTTCATGCTGCATGATCACGCCAAGAAGACCGTCTGCATTAAACTCCATCTGTTTGCCGTCAATATTGAGAGCCTTCACAGTGACCTGGACATGCCGCTTTACATCGGCCCTGAAATCCACCACACTCAGGCAACCTTCATTCTCAGAGATAAAGGTATCGCCGCTTTTGGCAATAATCTCAGGATTTATCAGAGCGATAATTTCCCGGTCTTCATTTTCAATCTCTTGATCTTCAGGATCTGTGGCATGGGCATCATAAACCAGAACCCGCTTGTTCACCCCGACCTGGGGGGCGGCAAGTCCTACGCCTGCATCATCGAACATGGTCTCGCCCATGTCTTCGATCAGGGTCTTTATTTCATCATCAATGGCTTCCACGGGAACCGAGGGCTTTAACAATGATTTTTCAGGGTACTTCAATATATTAAGTATGGCCATTTTTACTCAGAATTTCCTTTGCGTTTTGTACATCTTTCTTAATCTGCAGGGACAGTTCATCAATACTTGCAAACTTGACTTCATC
>PIVQ01000327.1 GCA_003354055.1 Desulfobacteraceae bacterium
GGGCCGGTGCGTTTATAAAAAAACCGTTTTCCCTTCAGACCCTGGGTCTGGCGGTCAAAGAACAAATAGAAAGGCAAGATCATGAGAAAAAATGTTCAACTTCCTAAACTGGAGAGCCCCCAAAACACTCCCTCCCTGTCACGACGGGATTTTTTGCGCTACTCAGCCCTTGCCGCTATTTCATTGACAGGGGTGGGAATAATCTGCGGCTGTGCGATTGATCCTATTACCGGTCGAAAACAACTCATGCTCATGTCCCGGGAGCAGGAAGTTGCCATTGACAGCCGGCAATCTCCTTTTCAGTTTTCATCGGATTACGGGGTGAGTCAGGACAAGACGCTTAATCAATATATTTCCCAGGTGGGAAAAAATATGCTGCCAGGGGTTCACAGGCCCGATATGCCCTACAATTTTCAATGCGTCAATGCCACATATATCAATGCCTATGCTTTTCCGGGCGGCTCCATTGCCGTTACTCGGGGGATACTTTTAGAGTTGCAAAACGAAGCTGAACTGGCAGCTCTGTTGGGGCATGAACTAGGCCATGTCAATGCCCGGCATTCTGCTGAGCAGTCTGCAAAAAACACGGTTTCCGGACTACTTATCAGCAGTCTTTCGGTCCTGGCATCCACCCAGGGGGCAGGATTGGGAGAGCTTACCCAGCAATTGGGATCCCTGGGTACAGGGTTGTTTCTATCCAGTTACAGCAGGGCCAATGAAAGGGAGGCTGATGAACTTGGTCATCAATACATGACGGCAGCCAGGTACAACTCAAGAGGATTTGTCGGTCTTATGGACATGCTCAATGGATTGAACAAAGCCCAGTCGTCCAGTGTTCAGATGCTGTTTTCAACCCACCCCATGAGTTCGGAGCGGCTTGAGGATGCTGTAAAACGGGACAGCACCCAATATGCTTCCACCAGGGATTTGCCCTTGCACAGAGACCGGTATATGGACTCCATTGCAGGGCTTCGGAAACAAACGGATGCCATTGCCCTGTTGCAGGAGGGGGAAAAATATTTAGGTCAGGAAGAGTATGATAAGGCCGAAACCGCTTTTAAATCAGCTATCAGGAAAGCGGATCAGGATTATACAGCCCACCTGCTCATGGCCAAATGTATGCTGATCCGGAAAAACTCAACAGAGGCGGTGACGCATGCTTCTGTCGCCAAACAGCTCTATCCTGAAGAATCCCAGGGTCATTATATTTCAGGACTGGCTAATCTGATGGCAAACAAGCCTGACCAGGCCAACCAGGATTTCACCCGTTGCGACCAGATGCTTCCCGGCAATCCCCAGGTTACCTTTTACAGAGGGTATTCTCTGGATAAGGATAACCAGAAAGAGTCTGCTGCCGGTCAGTATGTAGCCTATCTAGAAGCCATTAATTACGCCTCCAATAAATTCAGCCAATATGCCTATAAACGGCTGAAAGAGTGGGGGTATGCTAACTGATGATTCAGCCCGTAAGGACTGTCTTGCACTGATATCTGAGACAAAGGTGATGACCATCAGTACAGGCAAAACAGGCCCGTGGGCTGCACCGGTCTATTATCTGTATACCAATAGTTGTTTTTATTTTTTTTCAAACCCTAATGCCCGGCACATTAAAGAGGGCGTCGGCCAGGCATGCGCTCTTGCTGTTTTTAAAGACACTTGTGATACCAGCCAGTTGCAGGGTATTCAGGTGTCAGGAGGGATTGAGCAATGTCCATCGGATGCGGCAACGGCAAAAACGGCCTTAGCCTATGCAAGGCTTTATGGTATCAAACCTACGCCGGAGAAGATTCTGGAATTTTTTAAAACCCGATTCCATGCCAGAATGTATCGGTTTATTCCGGACGAAATCTACTACATGGACAACCGCAGGGGATTGGGAACCCGGACGAAGATTGAATTATGAAATTTACATCATTAAAAGAGACTGCGCAATATCTGGAAAAACAAGGAGAACTTGTGGTCATTGACCACGAGGTGGATCCCTATCTTGAAATTGCTGAAATTACCCGTCAGGTCCATGAGGCACAGGGGCCTGCCCTGTTGTTTACCCGGATTAAAAATGCCGGATTCCCTGCACTTTCCAATCTTTTTGGAACATGGGAACGGACGCTGAAAATCTTTGAACCCCAGCTTGCCCATGTCAAAGCGCTTGTAGATTTGAGATCCGACCCCACTCAGTTGATGCGGTCGCCAGGCCTTGGGGTAAAGGCTGCCAAGGCATTGGTCCATGCACTTCCTGTAAGGACTCCTGCATCCATGGGATTAACCCGGCAAACGACCATTGACCGTCTTCCCATGATTCAATGCTGGCCGGAAGACGGCGGTGCTTTTGTGCTGCTGCCCCAGGTGTTTTCAAGGGAACCGGGCTATGACTCAATGCTTCGGTCAAATCTTGGAATGTACAGAATTCAGCTCAGTGGAAATGCGTATGAACCCAATGAGGTTGGGCTCCATTACCAGATCCACAGGGGGATATCTGTCCATCACAAAAGAGCATTGGAACTGAACCGTCCTTTAAAAGTCTCCATTTTTATAGGAGGCCCGCCTGCACATACCCTGGCAGCTGTTATGCCTCTGCCTGAAAATGTTCCTGAAGTCGCCTTTGCAGGGGCTCTGGCAGGACGGAATTTCAGGTATTCCGAACAAAACGGGTTTATTACATCAAATGATGCGGATTTTTGTATTACAGGGTATATCGTTCCTAATCAAACCAAGCCGGAAGGCCCGTTTGGAGATCACTTAGGCTACTATTCCCTGGTCCATGAGTTTCCCTTTCTCAAGGTAGTGTCGGTACGGCACAGACCGGGTGCCATTTTCCCCTTTACCGTTGTTGGGCGCCCGCCCGCCGAAGATTCAAATTTCGGCCGCCTGATTCACGACATGACCCGATCGGCCATTACTGATACCCTGCCCGGTGTCACTGCCGTAAATGCCGTGGATGATGCCGGTGTCCACCCCTTGCTCCTGGCCAAGGCCAATGAACGGTATGTGCCTTATGAAAACCGTGAGCCAAGAGAGCTGCTTACCCATGCCAATGCCATTCTTGGAACAGGACAGCTCTCCCTTGCAAAATATCTGTGCATCTGTGCCCATGAGGACAATCCCGAACTGGATGTGAATAATGAAAAAGACTTTTTTATTCATCTCCTGGAACGGATGGATTTTACAAGAGATCTTCATTTTATCACCCATACTACAATGGATACCCTGGATTATTCGGCAGATAGTCTGAACCGGGGATCCAAGGTGGTCATGGCTGCCGCAGGCCCTAAATTAAGACAACTGGCCACAGCTTTACCTCCAGGACTTTCTTTGCCCGCAGGGTTTTGCGAGCCCACCATTGCAGCACCGGGGATGGTGGCGATCAAAGGCCCGGAATTTAAAGATTATGCATCGGCTGAAACTGAAATTAATCGGCTGAAAGAAGAGTTGGAGGGTGTTGAAAACATTGGGGGACTGCCCCTTATTGCCATTGTGGATGATTCCACATTTGCCGGAAAAACATTTGCTAATTTTCTCTGGGTCACCTTTCTAAGATCCAACCCCTCACATGATATTTATGGAATCGGTGAATCCCTGGTTAATAAGCATTGGGGGTGCAGAGGACCGCTGATTATTGACGCCAGGATAAAACCATTTCATGCACGTCCCCTGGTATCCGATCAGGATGTGGCCAATAGGGTAAGAGAGATGGCAAGGGCAGGGGGGCCGCTTTTCGGCCTTATTTAATTTTTCAGATTTGGAGAAATGATGGATAGAGAAATACCCGTAAAACCCATTGTCTATACCTTGTGTGCGGTTGTATTGATTTACACCTGCCTGGGCTTTTTCCTGGTGCCCTATGCCGGTAAAAGGATTGCGATTAACAACCTGACTCGTATTCTAAACCAAGATGTCGCCATAGAAAGCATCAGGTTTAATCCCTATACCCTTGAGGCTAAGATTCAAAACCTGATCATAGTGGGCAATGGTGATCAATCTCTGTTCTCGGTAAAAGAAATCAAGGTTAATCTTGCTGTGCTTTCGCTGTTTAAGGTGGCTCCTGTTTTGACGGAAGTCCAAGTGGATACGCCGGAAATTTACCTAATCCTTAATCGGGAGAATCAGCTTAATATCTCTGATATTATCCAGGCGATGACAGGGGATTCAAAGACCTCGGACCAGGATAAAGGGATATTTGAGTTTCGTATGTCCAATCTGAAGATAAACAACGGCGGATTAATTTTTTCGGACCAGATTAGGGGCGTTGAGCATAAATTAGAAAAATTCAACCTGACCCTTCCCTTACTGACCAGTATGGAAGGGGAAAGGCAGACCCCGGCCAGGATCAATGTTGAGTTTCTACTAAATAATGCAACGATCAAGGCCAATGTTGACAGTACACCTTTTAACCCTGCCATGTCCGCACAGGCAAATGTCTTAATCCCCGGAATGGATCTTGGTCCATATACAGGCTATCTGCCACTTCCACCTGCTATCATTGTGAAAGCCCCCGGCCTTCTAACACTGGATCTGGCTTTGTCATATACGGCGGGTACTTCCGATGAGACGTCCCTGGCTGTTAAAGCAAGTGCCGGGCTGCATAACCTGAATGTGATGACCTCGGACAAGACGCCTCTTTTCTCCTGCCCACTGTTTACTATTGAGGCAGATGTCACTAACTTCTTAGGTGATGATATTAAACTGACCAAAGTGATAGTGGAGAAACCTGAAGTTCATCTTGAACGGCAGGCCAACGGGCAGTTCCGAATTTTAAACCTGTTGGAATTGGATCAGACGTCACAAGAGAAATCCATGGATAAACTCAAGGATAAAAAGGGTAACATCCGCTTGCTTCCTTTCCGGTTTGAGATAGCCCGCGGCGGGATAAACGGCGGCACAGTGGTCTTTAAGGACAAGGGCGTAACCCCCGAATTCGATTCAACCATCCAAGGTCTGAATTTTACGTTTGAAAATCTGATGATTGATGATCAACTCTCTGCAGAGTATGATTTGGGATTTCAAACCCAGACAGAGGAACAGGTCTCATCAAAAGGGCGACTCTCCCTGGGTACCGGTGTCGACATCACCGGCCGACTCTCCCTGAAAAAGATCGTACCGAAAAAGTATCTGCCCTACTATGCTCCGTTTATGGGGGATCTAGTAAATATCGGTCAGGCAGAAGTTGATACCCGGTTTGCCCTGTCAATGACGGACGGTATTCCCAAGGGCCAGATCAATACCGATAATCTAAATCTGTTTGATATCAGACTAAAAGAGAAAACTTCAGATAAGGCAGCGGTGAATTTGAATGAAATCGGCCTTGCGAATATCAAGGTGGATCTGGATAATAAAAAAATAGAACTTGGAAAAGTCAATGCCAAAGGCGGGAAGATACGGCTACACCGCGATACAGATGGCAGAATCAATATTATTGAAAGCTTAGAAGCGAATCCAATCCTGGGCAAAAAGCCTGTGGGAGACAAAACCGGGAAGAAAAATATTCCCACAGAATCAGATACAAAGGATCCGAAAGTGCAGGATTCTGAGTGGGCATTATCTGTAAAAGAACTTTCCTTTGAAAACCACCACTTTGAATTTTCAGATCTTAAACACAGAGAACCGGTCAACATCCAGGTATCTGATATTAACATCAATGCCCTAAATCTGAGCACGGATTCTAAGGAAAAAGGAAGTCTGAAGGCAAGTATGAGATGGCAGGACAAGGGAAGGATATCAATTAACGGCGGCTTTAGTGTTGCCGATCCAGGTGCCGTCCTTGATTTGAGCCTGGATGCCATTGATGTTAAATCTTTTCAACCTTATTTTACTGACTATCTCAAGCTTAAAATTTCCCAGGGCCATATTCAATCCAAAGGACAATTAACAGTTTCTGTGACCGATTCTGATACGCCTGAAATCACCTTTAAGGGACAGGGGGCTTTAAGCGATTTTGTCTCAAAGAATAAGACAACTGACGAAGCTTTTTTTAAATGCAAGTCTCTCTACCTATCGGGCATGGATGTGTCTGTTTTTCCGGTTCGGGTTAATATCAAAGAAATTGCATTAACAGACTTTTATAAAAAGGCCACTCTTTCTGAAAACGGGAAGTTTAATGACAGGGAAATATTTGTTAAAGATCAGTCTGAAAGTGAAGCAGTACAAAACAAGGAGTCTTCCAAGAACAGTTCCAAACCAGATATCAACATCGAAACGATTACAGTACAGGGTGGGCATATCAATTTTAACGATCATTTAACCATCCCCAACTATACTGCAAACATGACCGAAATTTCCGGGCGTATATCCGGATTATCAACTACGAAGACAGAGCCTGCCGATGTCATATTAAAAGGGACGCACGGCCGCCACTCTCCCTTGGATATATCAGGACGTATTGATCCATTTAAAGAAAAGCGTTTCCTGGATCTGGCTATCTCTTTCAAAAATATAGAACTTCCTGAATTCAATACCTATGCAATGAAGTATCTCGGCTATGAAATTGAAAAGGGAAAGCTAATTCTCGATCTGAATTACAATATTAACGGTAATGAACTCTCTTCAAACAACCATCTGTTTTTTGACCAGTTCACTTTGGGCAAAAAGGTGGAAAGCGAAGATGCCACCTCCCTGCCTGTGGAACTGGCTGTTTCCCTGCTTAAGAATTCCAGGGGTGAAATTGATTTGGACCTGCCCATAGAGGGGAAACTGGATGATCCTGAATTTAGCTATGGTATGGTGCTGGCAAGCACCTTTCAGAATTTGATTTTAAGTGTGATTAAGGCCCCGTTCAAGTTTCTGGGATCCCTGTTCGGAGGTGATACAGAAGAACTGGGTTATGTTGAATTCACCCCTGGCAGTGATATTTTGGACGATACCTCCAAAGAAAAATTAGAGCGATTGATAACCATTCTGGCGGACAAGGAAAAAATTAACCTTGAGATTAAAGGGCAATATGATGCCAATAAAGATGATGCCGGTATCAGGAGCCGTAAATATGATGATCTTCTCATCTCATATTTGTCTGAAGACAAAAAAAACAAACGGCAAATGGTCTTGTCTCAGGAAATACGCAATGCCTTGATCCAAACCGCATATAAAGAGGCTGATTTCCCAAAACCCAGGGAAGAATCCGGCAGGGAAAAGCAGATCAGTATCCCGGAAAAGGAAAAACTGCTTTTTACCAGCATCGAAGTTAAAGACGGAGGACTTAAACGCCTTGCAAAAAAACGGAGTGAGAACATCATGGATTATATCCTTGAATCCGGAAAAATTGATCCTGGCCGCATTTTTATTCATGATCCTGAGTCTGTTGAACAAGAGGTGTCGGATTCCCAGAAAATTAAAACATTATTTCTGCTTAAATAGGTATCCATGTTTTCTATCTTAGGATCGGCTCCAAAATTACTTGATCTTTTGTTTTCAAAATACCCGCCGCTTTAAGCAGTTTTTAAGGGGTTTTGGAAATAAGTTTCTGCCCTTCAGGGTATTTAGATCAAGTTATTTTGTAACGATTCCTTAACGACTTTATAACTGATTCTACACTGCCGGAAAAAGCAACCGGCCCTACAATGACTGCGGTTAACCCCGATTTTTAGACCACTTGCTTAAGTGGAATCCGCGTCCTGAAAATGGTAAGAAAGGACGCATGAAAATGACCCGAAAAAGAAGACAGTTCTCGGACAAATTTAAGG
>PIVQ01001123.1 GCA_003354055.1 Desulfobacteraceae bacterium
AAATATATCGATGCGACAAATCCAAAACACCTATAATTGAGAGAAAAGGAGAAGCCCATGTCTTTTGAAAACATTATTCTTGAAATCGATAACAGCATCGCCACGATCTTCTTTAACCGTCCTAAAGCTTTGAATGCCCTGAACAACGCCCTGTTTGACGAGTTGGATACGGCTCTTGACCAGGTCATGGACAACAGCGATGTCCGGGTGCTTATCCTCACAGGCTCAGGTGACAAGGCCTTTGTGGCAGGGGCAGATATTTCCGAGCTGACCAAGATGACTCCCCTTCAGGCCAAATACTTTTCCCGCAAGGGCCAGAAAGTGTTCTCAAAGATAGAAGATCTTCCAATTCCTGCCATTGCCGCAGTCAACGGATTTGCCTTGGGCGGCGGCAGTGAAGCAGCACTTGCCTGTGACTTTATCTATGCCTCGGAAAAGGCGGTGTTTGGCCTGCCTGAAATCAACCTGGGACTTATTCCGGGATTCGGCGGAACCCAGCGTCTGGCAAGACTTTTGGGAAACAACCGGGCAAAGGAGATGGTATTTACCGGAAAAAATATTACTGCCGACAAAGCCCTGGAATATGGTATGGTAAACCAAATCTGTGCCCCTGAAAGCCTGATGGAAGAAGTACTTAAAACAGCCAAAAAGATTGCATCAAAGGGTAAAGTCGCACTGAGAGCAGCAAAGGAAGTCATCCAGAACGGAACTGCCACGGATCTTGAGACCGGCTGTAGAATCGAAAACGATGCATTTGGTATGACCATGACCAGTGAAGATGCCAAAGAAGGTACCAGTGCATTCCTGGAAAAACGCAAACCAGAATTTAAAGGAGAGCTTAAATAGGGACAGGCGTAACGCCAAGCCACATATTTAAGAGAAAAAGCAAAATGCCCATTTACGACATTGATTTTGAAACCATGCCAAGAGAAGGTCTGGAAGCCATCCAGCTTCGGAGGCTGCAAACCACCATTGACCGCATCTATGCCACGGTCCCCTTTTACAAAAGAACCTATGACAAGGCCGGCATAAGCCCAACAGATATCAAAAGCCTGGACGACCTTCGGCGCCTGCCCTTTACCACCAAACAGGACCTGAGGGACAACTACCCTTATGATATGTTTGCCGTTCCCATGGACCAGGTGGTCAGGATCCATGCCTCGTCCGGTACCACAGGCAAACCCACGGTGGTCGGATACACCAAACGGGATATCAGCACCTGGGCCGACCTCATGGCCCGAAGTTTTTCGGCTGCCGGCGGTACCAGCGATGACATTATCCATAATGCATTCGGCTACGGCCTTTTTACAGGCGGTTTAGGGGCTCACTACGGCGCGGAACGCCTGGGCGCCTCGGTAATTCCCGTATCCGGCGGCAATACAAAACGCCAGATCACCATCATGCAGGACTTTAAACCCACCCTGCTCTGCGGCACCCCCTCTTACATCCTCCATCTGGCAGAGGTGGCCGATGAAATGGGAGTTGATTTTAAAGATCTCCACTTTAAATCCGGTATTTTCGGAGCAGAGCCCTGGACCGAGGAAATGCGCCAGGAACTGGAAGCCAAACTTCACTTGAAAGCCATTGATATTTATGGTTTAAGCGAAGTCATGGGACCTGGCGTCTCCATTGAATGCTATGAAGAACAAAACGGACTCCATGTATTTGAAGACCACTTTATCGTAGAGGTCATTGACCCGGATACATTAGAGCCCCTACCGCACGGAGAGCCTGGAGAACTGGTTTTTACCTCCATCACCAAAGAGGCCTTTCCCGTGATCCGTTACCGGACCAAGGACATCACCTCACTGAATCCTACTCCCTGTTCCTGCGGCAGAACCCATATCCGGATGAACAAACCATCAGGCAGAACTGACGA
>PIVQ01001124.1 GCA_003354055.1 Desulfobacteraceae bacterium
TATATGACCCCGGGAGACGGGGAACACGGAGAGATCATCTGGGGAAGCTGCGACATAAAGGCGGATGTGGAGATGACCCTGTCTGCGGATTCCTGCCACGCCTTCTGGCTCCAGCATATTTCCATGCCCATCGCCCTTGCCAAAGGCCTGATCAAGACAAAGGGGCCCATGCCCAAGGTGCTCAAGCTTCTGCCTCTGCTCAAGCCCGCCTTTGCCATGTATCCGGAGCATGCAAAGTCCCACGGTCTGCCAACTGAAAAATTAAATTGAAAAAGCATCATAAAGAGGAGTAACCATGGAAAGAAGCCTTAAACAATTTGAAGACGATAGAATCCAGGCAGCCAAAATAGCTGCCAGGCTGATCCTTGCCTCAGGCACCACGTCCCCGCGGGTAGGCGGAGTCGGGGAATGTTCCGTCCATATCCTGGACGATCCCTGCGATATCGAGGACCTGTGCCAGAAAATGGAAGAGATGGCGGATATCCAGAAAGCCTGGAACTTCTTTAAACGGGATGCCGCCATGTTAAGGGATGCGGATGCCGTGCTCCTGACCACTTCATTGCGCTCCCTCACCGATCCTTCGGACATCAACTGCAATATGTGCGGCAGGATGGTCTGCGAATACCTGAAAGAAGAAGAAAAACTCCCCGCTGATCCGGATGTCGCCTATACCGGCTGTCTGTGCATCTTCAGGGCAAACAATATCGGCTATGCCATCGACGGCATGATCCAGGGCGCCAGGAACCTTCTGATTGATTACGGGATGTACTGGTCAGCTGGCGCTGCTGCCATGCGCATGAATATTCTGCCGAGGGATACCGGTTTTGCTTTGGCCATGGGGATCTCCATTACCGAGAAGAGTCCGTTCAGGGATATTCCCAAGCGGTATGCCGAGATTAATCCCACCACCATGAACGATCGAATGATTAACCGGCTCTGGCCCCAGTTTAGATCAATTTACAGTTAAGGAGAACCCCATGCCTATAAAACAAATGGAAGACATGATACAGGCCGGGCTTGACCGGGCTGCTGAAATGATGACCCTGGCGGCCTGGAACAGTTTCAGGTTTGAAAAAAGAAATACCATTAAGATGGTGACGGCCACTGGCGAGGATCTTACCCCTGTGTCCGAATACTGCTTTTCCTTAGGCGACATGTCCCCCCTGGCAGCCAGGGACGGCCGGCATCTGGCCCAGCTCATCAAAGAGCCCACCTCCATGCTCATCATCGGGGACAAAAGGAAATCCGACTTCAACTACAACTGCGGGGCCTGCGGCTTTAAGACCTGCGCCGAGCTGAACAAGTCCGAAAAAATGGAATCCCTGACTGCGGACGGCCCGTCGTGCATGTTCAAAAATCTCAACGTGAGCATCGCGGCCAATTCTGCTGCCGCCATGGCCTATAAACTGGGCCTTCACTGCCGGGTCTTCTCTACCCTGGGCTTTGCCGCCCGGGCCCTGCAGCTCATCGAAGATGTGGATGTATGCATTGCGGTTGTGGTCAATGCCGGTAAAAAAGATCCCTTCTTTGACCGCCATGAGTACTGGACCAAAGAGCACTGGGACGAAACCTTCGACAAAGAATTCCCGACTTTTAACAGAGGTTTCATAGGCGCAAAAGAAGAATAATGAATCGTTACAAAATAACTTGATCTAAATTGTTTCCAAAACCCCTTAAAAGACTGGGTATTTTGAAAACAAAAGATCAAGTAATTTTGGAGCCGATCCTTAGGAGAGCATATGTCAAGCAAAGCACATTTGAACCAGGCCATCGGGTCCCATCTCATTGAGATCAAGGCCCATGAAAAGCCGGATAAGGAAATACTGATATTTGAAAAAGGGGAGCACGGGGAAGATATCCTGACCTATAAGGATATTTA